>JAEYIG010000087.1 GCA_023409175.1 Pseudomonadota bacterium | reverse complement strand
GCGGGAAGCCATTTCTCGGTAACGACGTTACGAATGACATCGCCACCCGTACCTTGAGGAACCATCACATTGACCATATTCGGCCGCTCTCTTTCATTGCCACAGAATGGATACAGGTATTGCTGATAATAACTGACCATCAGGACACTGGGTTCATAGGAAAAAATATTTTCCGTCCCATTTCCATGGTGAACATCGATATCAACGATAGCGACTCTTTTCAGCCCATGAACCTTGATCGCTCTCATGGCCGCAATAGCCAGATTGTTGAAAACACAAAACCCCATTGCTTCACCCATAGTCGAGTGATGACCGATAGGACGTTCAATACAGAAAGCATTTTCAATTTCTCCTGCCAGAACGGCATCCGTCGCAGCGACTGCCGCACCCGTCGTTCTCAATGCCGCCTGCCAGCTATACTGATTTAAGGGCGTTTCATCAACATACGAGTAACTGCCAGGTTCTGGAATGTCGTTTTTCACTTTCAAAATCATGTCTTGCGTATGAACACGGCGTATATCCTCTTCCGTTGCCTCGGGCGACAGACGGTATTCCAGAACCCGGTCCAGTCCCGTTTCCTTGAAAGCGTCCATGATCGCCTGCATGCGAGCAGGGCTTTCAGGATGGTTCTCTCCCATTTCATGCAACTGGCAGACAGGATGATAATAAAGGGCAGTAGTCATATATTCTTATATCTTTTTTCGATCGAACTCTTCAGATACGGTTGCCATGATCTTTCACAGATACTGAAATCTCTCCATTCATATAATTGCGAAAGAAAACTATTTTCCACATTTTGTTTTGCGCATGTCCCGGCAATCGTTATACTTCATTTTTCCGTGGATTGGTCCAGTACTTCATCCCCATGATGATATTTAATTCCGGCAGAAAAACTGCCACAGCTTTCCTCAGTTTGATCCTCTTTCCGCTGATTTGTTTCGCACAAATTTCCGGAAATGACATCAACAAAGCCGACCCGACGTGTTTTACGCCGCAACAACTGGAGGACAACGAAAACATAGAAACGGAATCCTCATTTTCGATTGAACCGCCATTGGCCGATTTCATCGACCAGTATTCATCAAAATACCATGTCGATAAAAACCAGGTAAGTTGTCTTTTCAAAAAAATAAGCTTGAATCATACCGCAATCAGGCTGATGAAACCGTCGACTTCCGGCAAAACCAGAAACTGGCAGACATACAGGGCAAGAATGATCGAACCTGTCAGGGTCGCCGCCGGAGTCCGTTTCTGGAACACATATGAGAAATATCTCGATAAGGCAGAAAAAAAATATGGCGTTCCAGCCTACATTATCGTCGGTATTCTCGGGATTGAAACCATTTATGGAAGAGACACGGGACGTTTCCGAACACTCGACGCATTAACCACTCTAGCCTTTTACTATCCTGATGCGCCCAATCGGGCTTCACGTCAGGAATTTTTCCGAAAGGAACTGGAACAATTTCTCCTTTTAGCCACACAAAACAAAATCGACCCGTTGAGCATCTATGGTTCGTATGCTGGCGCTATCGGATGGCCGCAATTCATGCCCGGTAGCGTTCGGGCATATGCCGTCGATTTTGACGGAGACGGAAAAATCGACCTCGAAAATTCCCCAATCGACGCCATTGGCAGTGTCGCCAACTTTCTGAAACAACACGGCTGGAAAACCGGCCACCCCGTCATTTTTCCGGCCGAAGCCGATATGGACTGCCCTCTTCCCATTACCCTTTTCAATCAGGGGCTCAAAGCGACCTACTCTTTGAAAGAACTGGATAACCAGTGTATTTCAACAGAATTAAACACACCAAACGATTATGTTTACGGCCTCATCGATTTGCAAAATGGAAAATCGTCCACTGAGTACCGAATCGGTACGGATAATTTTTTTGCCATCACGCAATACAACAGAAGTTATTTTTACGCAATGTCGGTCATTGAGCTCGGCAAAAAAGTTTTTCTTGAAAAAACAGCAAGCTACACTTATTAATTCATAATTCCTTACATTTTTTGTTAACTTTTTAACATTATTTATAATTGTTAAAGTTATAATATTATAAACTTGCTGATTTATTGCAAGATACATCTATTTCCCGTACTGATCGTTTCGAAATTTGAAAAAACTCTTGATCAGTTAAAGAAAATAGACGATATTGACGATAGGCAACTTTACGAGATGAGAAATACTGTTTGCCAGTATTCTCGCGCATTCACATCAAATAAATCTTGTCAGAGACAATTTTATTTATGCAAAGATAAGTGAATTAAATTAAACAGGATTTTTTAACATGACGAACAAAGCCAAAAATCCAATAGCGCCACCAGAAGAAGACCGCCTGGAAGATCGAATTTATGATCCCAACCGCCTTCTCGATACCCTGATTCAACACCTGAATCTCAAAAACGATGCGGCATTGTCACGTGCACTTGAAGTCGCACCTCCGGTTATCAGCAAAATCAGACACAACCGGCTGCCTGTTGGCGCCTCATTATTGATCCGCATGCACGAAGTCAGTGATTTGAGCATCAAGGAATTGCGCAGGCTGATGGGAGACCGTCGCTCGAAATTCAGAATCAGCGATAAACAATTCAAACCGAAAAGAGCCGATGACTGAAAGCTGATGGATAATTTCCCAGACAAACCGGTTTTACCATCCCTTACGGGCTCAAAATTGTGAATTTTGAGCCCTTTTCAATTTCAGGCGGAAGCCTTGAGCCATGAGTCGACTGCCTGGCGCAACAGTTTTTCGCCCTGTTCAATATGCTCATCCTTGATGACAAGTGCCGGGACATAGCGAATCACGTCATACCCTGCCAGTAGCAGCAACAGACCCTCTTTTGCCGCAGCACCGGTTATTTCGGCTGCTTTACCGTGATATTTATCTGACATAACCAGACCGAGCATCAGACCTTTACCGCGTACGCCTGCAAATACGTCCGGATAGTCGGCAGCAACCCTTTCCAGACTCGCCTTCAATTTATTGCCGGCTTCAACCACCCTTGCAAGAAATTCAGGTGTATTGATAATTTCCATCACCTTGCATGCAACAGCAGCGGCCAGAGGATTGCCGCCATAAGTCGTTCCGTGGGATCCGACCGAAAAAGCGCTGGCAATATCCGAGGTCGTCAGCATGGCTGCAATAGGAAAGCCATTACCGAGTGCCTTGGCAGAGGTCATGATATCCGGCGTGACGCCATATCCCATATAAGCGAACAGATCGCCTGTACGTCCCATACCGCACTGGATTTCGTCAAAAATCAGAAGTGCATTCTTTTCATTGCACAACTGACGCAACGTTTTCAGATACTCGACACTGGCCGGGAGAATGCCGCCCTCACCCTGAACCGGCTCAACCACAACGGCACAAACGTCATCACCAATCGCGGCACGGGCTGCGTCAATGTCATTGAAAGGAATATGATCGATCTGCTGGGGCAACGGTTCAAAACCTTCGGTATATTTCGACTGACCACCCACCGTCACGGTAAAAAGGGTTCTTCCGTGGAAGGAATGAAAACAGGAAACGATACGATTCTTGTTGGCGCCAAAACGATTGTGTGCCCATTTACGTGCCAGTTTGAATGCCGCTTCATTCGCTTCACCCCCGGAATTGCAGAAAAAAACCTTTTCCGCAAAAGTGGCTTCCGTTAATGCTTTGGCCAGTTTCAGGACAGGCTCGTTCGTAAAATAATTACTGACATGCCACAATTTTTTGGCCTGATCGGTCAATGCCTCAACGAGCTCGGCAGGCGCATGCCCCAGACCGGAAACAGCAATACCACCCGTCAGATCGAGATAATGTTTGCCGTCCTGATCCCAGAGATCAAGTCCGGAGCCCCGGACGGGAATAAACGCGTTCGGTGCAAAAACAGGCACCATCACTTCATCAAAAGTCTGGCGGCTCACTGTCTTGTCATTATTGTCGGCCGAAGTGTTTGACGGGGCATTCATTCCATTACTCCACATTAAAAAAATTAAATCCGGAAACAAAGCTGTATTTATCGATTCAAGGCAAGGAAATTGCCGTCCCTGCTTTTACATTTCCTTAAAAAATACAGGATAAAAGGGAATTCTATACTTATCTGGCTTTCATGACAGACAAATTCGCCATTTTTGCATCAATACCAATTTGTCTGCTGGCAACATTAGCCTGAACATCTCAAATCTATGTAAAAAATAACACGCAAATGCCGAACAATTCACTCTAATACTTTTCATTTTCCGTCACAGCAAGGATAATGCATTAGAAAAATAACCATCAGTTATGACAACCTGTCTGGAACCATAATCTACAATGAAAACTGATTCTTCTCCTATCGTTGCAATTGCGACTCCTCCCGGACGCGGAGGGGTGGGTATCATACGTATCTCAGGCAAAAATCTGGATCCCCTTATCAATGAGCTTTTCAAGGATACGAACGCAGATTTGCCCTTAAGTCCCCGTTACGCACACTTTCTGCCTTTTCTGGAAGCCGACAGATCCATTATCGATGAAGGGCTGGCCATTTATTTCAAGGCACCGAATTCTTTCACAGGAGAAGATGTTCTCGAATTACAGGGTCATGGGGGTCCGACAGTACTGCAGATGGTTCTGAAAAGATGCCTTGAAGCTGGCAAGAAAATCGATCTCAGGATGGCAGAACCCGGTGAATTCACCCGTCGTGCCTTTTTGAATGACAGAATCGACCTCGCGCAGGCCGAAGCCATTGCCGACCTGATCGATGCAACGACCGAAGAAGCCGTCCGGTCTGCATCCCGTTCGCTTTCCGGAGTCTTTTCAAAAGAAATCCACGAACTGGTTGCCAATATCGTCCAGCTCCGCATGATGGTTGAATCCTCGTTGGATTTCCCTGAAGAAGACATTGATTTCCTGAAAAAAGAAAACGTGGAAGGCCAAATCACCCAAATTCAGGAAGCGCTTTCCGCCATTATTGCCCAGTCCGCGCAGGGGGCATTGCTGAGAGAAGGCATTCACGTTGTCCTGGCTGGCCAGACCAATGTCGGAAAATCGTCGCTGTTGAATGTGCTGGCCGGTTCCAATGTTGCCATCGTCACTCCGATTGCCGGAACGACACGCGACAAAATCACTGAAACGATCCAGATCGAAGGCGTGCCCGTCACCCTGATCGATACGGCGGGCATCCGGGCCAGCAGTGCCGAAGATGAAGTCGAACGCATTGGCATCGAACGGGCATGGGCAGAAATCGGCAAGGCAGACGTCATCCTTCAATTGCTCGATGCCAGCCTTGGCCCAACACGCGCCGATGAAAAAATCGCATCTGAATTCCCGGAAAACATCCCGGTCATCCAGATCTGGAACAAGATCGACATCTCTGGCCACAGGCCATCCGTCGATTCCATGTTTGGTATTACCCAGGTCTATCTTTCTACCCAGACTGGAGACGGCATTGACTTGTTAAGAGGTGAGCTCTTAAAAATCGCTGGCTGGACACAAACCGGTGAATCAACCTATCTCGCGCGTGAACGTCACCTGACGGCCATGAAAGTAGCCGAAAAGCATCTTGCCATTGCCGCAGAACTCGCCGTAGCGAAGAATCCTTCAGTGGACCTGCTGGCAGAAGAACTGCGGCTGGCGCAGGATGCCTTAAACAGCATTACCGGCGAATT
>JAEYIG010000033.1 GCA_023409175.1 Pseudomonadota bacterium | reverse complement strand
GGCAAGCCGACTCAATGATCTGTACGCTGGGGACGACCATCAGGGTTGCCGGATCACAGGAAGCTTTCCGGCATGTCGATTATGGCTATCCGCTGGCTGCGGGCCGCCTGGCGAAAAGCCACGGGACGCCAACGTTCGTCCTGACTTCCGCCATTGGGGCAAACGTCCATTCCCGTTTTTTCTACAACCGCGTGAAAGGGGAAGTGGAACGTGATCTTGCCCGCATCGGTTTTGAATCGCTGACCTTTGTCCGTCCCGGCCTTATCGGTGGCAAGCGCGACAGGGCACGGACGATGGAAACGGCCCTTGGCGTTTTCAAGGCCATACTCGATCCTGTTTTGCCCAGACGGTACCGGACCAATCCCGCCGGGTTAATCGCAGAAAAACTGCTTCAGGCCGCCATCAGCGCGCAACCCGGCATTCATATCGTCACTTCGGAAGAAATGGTTTGACCGTTCCTGATATAAAAAAATGGTTTAAGTTATGTTTATAATGACCTGTTTTTAATGGTATTTATGTCATTTTCTGATTTCTGAAAGCCAGCGGTCGAGTTCACTGTCCACCATTTTGTCCTGTTGTGGCCTGCTTTTTCCGAATCCTTCCAAAACGACCGCATTTTTCGCCAGACTTTTGAAATCGGACTGGATGTTGCCGGGGTTGCCGCCATACGTAAAGAATACGGCCACTTTCTTCCCGCCGAGGTCAGCCTGCTTCAGGAAACTCTTCACCGGATTGGATACCGTCCCGAACCAGACAGGTGTCCCGACCAGAATCAGGTCGTACTGCGACAGATTGGCAGGCATTTGCTTCAGCGCGGGCAAGTTGCCAGTTTTCCATTCCGCTTTCGGCACGTCAATTCTGCCCGGATTGTCGCGGGGATAAGCCTTGACCGTCTCCAGCCGGAACATGTCCGCGCCAGTCTTTTCCTGCAATTTCCGGGCGAGGTAAGCGGTATTGTCAGTCTGTGAATAGTAAACGATGAGGACCTTTCCTGACGGGGTTTCCGCTGCACTCGCAAGAGGATGTAACAGGGCAAGAAAGGCGATAAAGAGGCCAGTAAGCAGTTTTTTCATGATGGGTTCCTTTAATTTCATTTCATCGGGCAGCCTTCCGGATACTTTCACCCTGAATGCCAGTCTTTTCCTGAAGCCATTTTATCTGTCTCCGGCGTATCTGAACAGACAAGTAAACTTCGCTTTCCCGCCTGATTGTTTCACTGGCAATGACGGGTTAGCCAGAAGTGTTGGCGGCTATATGGATGACGGCATCTGTCAGTCATGTTGTTGATGCACGGGATGGGATCTCCAGTTCCTTAATATTTTTCCCTGCTGAAATACTTAATTTTTATATGTGAGACTGTCAGTTAAAAAGACATTTACAAATAATGGTTGGGATGCAATATTGACAAGTTTCAAATCATTCATAAAAGAAATCCAGTATGTTGATTCAGTTCAATATTTCTTTTTTGAATCAATCTATTCTCGGAGTCGTGAATGGAAAATTGATAAACGGAAACATGTCAAAAAACACAAAATACCTTCTTGCCGTTGCCGCATCCTTTTATGTCGGCACGATTGGCGCACAAACAATTTCAATCAATAACGGACAGCCCGGTAACGTGCTGGAAAACACGACAGTAGACAGGGTGAGTGTCGGCACGTCCGGCACGGAAGCGACCATCAGTAACGTGACCGTCAATGGCATGTTTTCCCTCACACAGGCAGCGACTGCCGATCTCAATAACGTCACCATCAATTGCGGCAGCGGATCGTCAAGCTGCAATACAGGCATAAGTGTCAATGGCGTTCAGGGATCAATACCGGGTGAAAAAGGGATTCTTACCGGTAATGGCGTGAATATCACCAGCGGGACGGACGGGATATCGAATTCGGCGGGATCGGCGCTGGTTGACCTGAAAAACCTGACGGTCACGGCCGGACGCGATGGCATCTATACCAACAGCAGTGTCGTCAAGGATGGAGTGCTGACGACAACGAAAGTGGAAGGGTTTGACATTACCGCAGGCCGGTATGGTGTCTATGGATTTCATGGCGGGCAGATCACCCTGACGGACGGTTCGGTTTCCACGACCGGCAATGCCGGACATGGAGTGCATTTATGGGGTGCCTATTACGACGGGACAACGGCAACACCGACGACGGCGTGGCTGAATGGGGTGACGGTCACTACCACTGGTGATGGCGCCCACGGTCTCTATAGCGTTCAGGCGCAAAGCGGAACCGGCGGCACGGGCTACGTCAACAGGGGCGCTTATTCATATCTGGACAATTCGCACCTGATCACGGAAGGCACGGGCAGCCACGGCATTTACCTGTCTTACAGTACGAACCAGAGTGAACTCGGCAACAACTCGAGTGTCCTGACGAAAGGCAATGATTCCTATGGCATCCTGGCCTTAAATGCCGTTGCGAAACTGGACAGCAGCCATGTCCGGACCGAAGGGACGAATTCATCAGGGATTTACAGCTACCTGATCGGGAATGTCTCATTGGCGAATGGCTCCAGTGTCGAAACGGCAGGTGCCAATGCGCATGGTGCGCTGGCACGTTACGCAGGCCGCATGAGTTTTGCCGACAGCAGTATCCACGCGATGGGCGCTGGCGCCAACGGGATCAATGTCTCGCTCGGTTCAGCGCAGATCAGCGGAACCAATTATGACTCGAGCATCCAGCTCGACAAGAGCAGTGTCGTTTCCGATCAGGGCTACGCCCTTGCCCTGCAGGGCGGAGGCATGACAGTCAACGTAACGGACAAAAGCACGTTGACGGGCGCAGCGGGCTTGATGAACGTCGAGGATTACTCCGGAACCGTCACCCCTTCCTATACGCAGGGCGTGACCACGGCCAACCTGACGGCCGACGGCAATTCGGTGCTGAACGGCCGTATACAGACGGCCAGTACAGCCGTTTCCAACCTGACGTTACAGGGCGGTTCCCTCTGGCAATTTGACAATGATTCGAACGTTTCGACACTGGCCAACCGCAATTCCACGATCCTGTTTCTGCAAAACCATTCGTCCACAAACGGTTTCAGTACCTTGCGTGTCGACGGGAATTATACGGGTGACAATGGCACCATTGTTTTCAATGGCGCACTCGAAGGCGACAATTCAGCAACTGACCGGCTGGTGGTGAGCGGAGACGTCAGCGGCCAGACATGGATCAAGGTCGCCAACCGTGGCGGACTGGGACAACAGACGCAAAACGGGATCAAAATCATCGAAGTGGGTGGCCTTTCACCTGCCGATGCTTTCCGGCTGAAAAGCGATTATGTCGCCCCGAACGGCTTGCCTGCCGTCGTGTCGGGGGCATACGGGTATTCTCTCTATCAGGGAACGTTCGCCGACCCGTCCGGAAAAGACTGGTATCTCCGTTCGGAATATCTTGACGGGGCGGCCGAAAAGCCCATTTACCAGCCCGGCACGCCTCTTTACGAGAGTTATGCCAACGTCCTTTTTGAACTGAACGGCTTGCCGACACTCCGGGAACGGGTCGGTACCCGCGAATGGTCGGGCGCAGGGCAGCGCAATGCAGACCATAACGGCGTGTGGGGGTGGACGCAGGGCAGTCACCGCCACATGAGGCCGGGCCATTCCACAACGGATGCATCACAGGATATCAATATCTGGCGGATGCAGGTCGGCATCGACCGGCAGGTCGCATCGGATGCACACGGCGACGTCGTTGCCGGCGTCAACATGTCGTACGGGTACGCGAATGCCGATATCGACTCGGTTTACGGGCATGGGAAGATTGATTCCAGCGCTTATGGACTCGGGGCGACCCTGACATGGTACGGAAATGACGGATTTTATGTGGACGGGCAGGCGAAGCTCAACTGGTTCCGGAGTGACCTGAAGTCGAAGACGCTGGATGTGACGGAGACGAAGGGAAATCACGGGTTCGGGTATGCCATGAGCGCTGAAGCCGGTAAAAGGATACCGTTGAACGGGGACGGAAAATGGGCATTGACGCCACAGGCGCAGATTGTTTATTCCCATGTCGGTTATGACGATTTCGTCGATGCATATGATGCGGCAGTCAGCCTCCGGAATCACGACCGTGTGACGGGACGGGCGGGGATGTCTGTCGACTATTCACAAGGCGAATCCAGAGGCAATGAACTTACGGCGTTCGGGATGGCCAACCTTTACCGGAATTTCAATGGCAATTCGCGTGTGAAAGTCGATGGCGTTTCGTTTTCGCAGGAGTACGAAAGGACATGGTTCGGACTGGGCGGCGGTTTCCAGTACACATGGAACAGGGGGAAATATGCCATATTCGGTCAGGCTGAAACGCAAACAAGTGTCCAGAGTTTCGGCAAAAGCTACGGTATTGCGGCTTCCGCCGGATTGCGTATCCTTTTCTGACGTTCATGAGGTGGATCGCATGTTCAGTTTGATGGTTTTGCCGTAAGAGGTTTGAAGTAACTATGGAAAATTCACGTTTCAACTATATCCCTCCCGCCCTGTATGACGGCTGGTACGAAACACAGCAGGGGAATTGGGTCGGCAGGGAAGAGTTCGGGCTGGTCCTCGATTCGCTCGGGACTCCCGATGGCGGAAGCATTCTCGATATCGGGTGTGGAACGGGCTGGTTCACACGGCGGCTGGCTGCGGCGACAAAAGCACAGGTAACCGGTATCGACGTCAACCGGGAATGGCTGGATTATGCCCGCAGCCGCGACCCGTATTCGCTTTATCTGGCCGCCGATGCCATGTCATTGCCGTTTGAGGACAACAGCTTTTCGCAGGTATGTTCGATTACCGCCCTGTGTTTCACTCCCGACTGGAAAAAGGCGCTGGCCGAAGCGGTAAGGGTTGCACAAAAAAGGGTCGTCATCGGCCTTCTGAACA
>JAEYIG010000008.1 GCA_023409175.1 Pseudomonadota bacterium | reverse complement strand
ATTTCCAGTGAAATTGTCGCTTCAATCGAGCGCTTTCTTCCGGTGGTGAAACATCGCCATTGAATATTTCTCAGCGCATTAATTAAGTTTTATCAAACAAATCAATCTCTTGAAAGAGATGAGCGATTGACTGCGTTACCATATTTCCACTTGGTTTTGACAGGTGAAGAATATGGACGGTTTTCTGACAGATGTGCTGCTGCTCGTTGCCCTGACCTTGTTGAACGGTCTTTTTGCCATGTCGGAAATCGCACTGGTTTCCTCGAAAAAAGTCCGTTTGCAGAGTCTGTCGGAAAACGGGAGTGCCGGTGCGAAAAAAGCGCTTGAATTGTCTCGTTATCCTTCCCGTTTTCTTTCGACCATTCAGGTCGGCATTACTTCTATCGGTATTTTGAGTGGCGCTATTGGCGAAAATGCCTTATCCAAACCGTTGACGAAATGGATTGCCGAAGTACCGTTTCTTCACGCTTATGCGCATGCCATTGCCTTGACTCTGACTGTCATTGTGCTGACTTATTTCACTGTCGTGATCGGTGAACTTGTTCCCAAGAGCCTGGCTTTGCGATCGCCGGAAAGATTGGCTTCGCTGATGGCAAAACCTTTAAGCTGGGTGGCGTTTGTTTCGCGTCCTCTGGTTTTGTTACTGTCGACATCAAGTGAATGGCTGCTGAAAGTCCTGGGCGTGAAAAAAGACACGGAACCGCCTGTCAGCGATAATGAGATAAGGGCTTTGATGGTTCAGGGAACAAGGGCAGGAGTCTTTCACGAAAGTGAAGAAGAAATCGTATCCAATGTTTTAAGGCTGGACAAGCAACCGCTGGCAGAAATCATGACGCCCCGGCATGATATGGTGATCATTGATTTGAAAGACCCGATAGACAGGATCAGACGCAAGATAGCTGAATCGGAACATACCCGTCTGGTTGTCTGCAAAAATGGGCTTTCCCATGTACTCGGGGTACTCAGGACCGGCGATTTACTTAAAAAAACGGTCAATGGCAATGCTATTACCCTTGAAGATATCCAGCAGGTTTTGAAGAGCCCGGCCTATGTTCCCGAAGCCGTCAGCACGATTCAGTTGATGGAAAACTTCCGACATTCGAATAATTCATTTGCGCTGATTGTCGATGAATATGGTGAAGTGCAGGGGATGGTGACGTTAACGGATGTTCTGGCGGCTATTGTCGGTGATTATTCGAGTCCGGAAATGTTGGTCGAAGATGAATTGGTACAGCGAAATGACGGTTCATGGCTTGTGGATGGAGAAGTGAGCATGGAAAGGCTGACGGATGAACTGGATATAAAAGGAACTTTCCCGGGTGAGGAATCCAATCGTTTTCATACCGTCGGCGGTTTTGTCATGTATATGCTGGGGAAGATTCCTTCTCCAGCCGACAGCTTTGAGATTGACGGGTGGCGGTTTGAAGTGATGGATATGGATAAGAACCGTGTCGATAAAGTGCTGGTTTCTCAAGTCGATATTCCTGAAGGAACAGGTCAGGATCATGAATCATGATGTCGTGTATTTGACCATTTTTCTATCTTTTGTAAAGATGGGTTAGCCTCACTAACTGTCTCATCGTATAATCGCAGCGAGTCAATAAAAACAAAACTGAACGGATTTTCTCTTGAGCCAACATCAAAGTACCGGTTCCCACGATTCATTTTTGCAGTCGATTGCGCCCGATATGGAAGGTGTCAACCGGATTATCAGGGAGCAGTTACATTCCAATGTCCCTTTTATCAGTCAGGTCGCGGAATATCTGATCAATGCCGGCGGAAAACGTATTCGTCCGGCTCTGGTACTGTTGATGGCAAGAGCTTGCGGTTATCAGGGAACGCAGCATCAGATGCTGGCTGCCATGATCGAATTCATTCATACGGCGACACTGTTACATGATGACGTTGTCGATGAAGCGGATTTACGTCGGGGCCAATCCAGTGCCAATGCCCTTTTCGGCAATGCCCCTTCTGTTCTTGTCGGCGATTTCCTTTATACCCGTGCATTTCAGATGATCGTCGCAGTCAATGACATGCGTGTTCTGCCGGTTTTGTCCGATGCGACGAATCTTATTGCCGAAGGCGAAGTCATGCAGCTTGTCAATGTCCGCAATCCCGATATTGATGAGAGACGATATATGGATGTCATTTATGCCAAGACAGCCAAATTGTTTGAAGTTTCCGCTGTGCTGGGCGCATTGATTGCCAATGTATCGGAAAAAGAAATTGAGGGCGCCGCTTCTTATGGCCGTTCACTCGGGATCGCTTTCCAGCTGATAGATGATTTGCTCGATTATGCCGGCGATACGGATGTTCTTGGAAAAACGGTCGGCAATGACTTGAAGGAAGGCAAGATGACCTTGCCGCTTATTTTTTTAAAGTCATGTTGCGACGAAAATCTGGGAAAAACGATCCGGCAATGTATTGAAAATCATGATGAAAGTCTGCTGTCATCCATTCTGAATGCGGTGAAGGAAAGCGATGCCCTGGAGTATACCGGCCAGAAAGCTCAGGAAGCGGCAAATGAAGCGACACGGGCATTGTCCTTTTTGGCAGATAGTCAATACAAGGAATCTCTGATAAAATTGTCGACCTTCTCAGCGGAAAGAAATTATTGATTTCCGCTTTTTCTTTTCGGGGTGTAGCTTAGCCTGGTAGAGCGCTACGTTCGGGACGTAGAGGCCGGAGGTTCGAATCCTCTCACCCCGACCATTCCCGAAAAAATCCGTTTTCCTGCGTGTTTCCGGATTTTCCGCATCTTTTCAGAATTTTTTCCGTTTCATCTTCCCTTGTCTGCTTGCGGATGGCATTTCTTTCGTCGAGACTTTTAAAGACGATAGTGGTGACAATGTTCCATTTACTCATCTTTGAAATGAGTTTTTCTTTTATTTCGTTGAGTTTTTATAAAAAAATGGAATATCATTTGCATATTTGCCACGCGATTTGGGTAATGACGTTTCAATAACATGAGTAATGCCAACTTCCTGTTGCGGTCTGTTTTGAACAGGAAGTTTTTTATTTTTTCCCGACCACTACATTGATAGAGATTTTTTTATGTCCAACGAAACAATCAAGATGACCAGCGGTGAATACGTTCCGATTGAAATGCATAAGGTGCGTGTTGTTCAGAAACTTAATCTTTTGCCAATTGAAGAACGCCTGAAAGCGATGGAGGGTGCCGGTTTCAACACTTTCCTGCTCCAGAATCGTGACGTTTTCATGGACATGTTGACCGATAGCGGTACGAATGCGATGTCTGACCGGCAGATCGCTTCGATGATGGTCGCTGATGACGCTTATGCCGGATCGGAATCCTTCAACCGTTTGCAGGAAGTTGTTGAAGAAGTGCTGGGTACGGAATATTTCCTGCCTGCCCATCAGGGACGCGCTGCCGAACATATCATTTCGCAGGTTTTTGTCAAAAAGGGCGATATTGTCCCGATGAATTTCCATTTCACGACGACAAAAGCCCATATTGAACTGGCTGGCGGTAAAGTCGCCGAACTGTTTACCGATGACGCTCTGGAAATCAAGTCCGACAAGCCTTTCAAGGGCAATATGGATATCGGCAAGCTGAAAGACCTGATCAAGACCCATGGCAAGGAAAATATCCCTTACATTCGTATGGAAGCAGGTACCAATCTGATCGGCGGTCAGCCTTTCTCGATTGAAAACATGCGTGCCGTTCGCAAGGTCGCGGATGAAAACGGCATCATGATCGTTCTGGATATCAGCCTGGTTTGCGAAAACATGTATTTCATCAAGATGCGTGAACCGGAATTCATGGACAAGAGTCCTGCAGAAATCCTGCGTACCTTGTGCGATCTTTCCGATATCATTTATTTCTCGGCCCGCAAGATCAGCTGTTCCCGTGGGGGTGGTATCGCCACGAAGAACAAGGATCTGTACCTGAAGATGCGCGACATGATTCCTCTGTTCGAAGGTTTCCTGACTTATGGTGGTATTTCCGTTCGCGAAATCGAATCCATGGCCGTCGGTATGCGTGAGGCGGTTGACTGGAACGTTATCCGACATTCCCCGGAATTCATCAAGTATCTTGTCGACAGTCTGGATAAAAAAGGCATTCCGGTCATTACGCCTGCCGGGGGACTCGGTTGCCATCTGGATGCACGCGGATTCCTGCCTCATCTGACTTCTTTTGATTATCCTGCCGGTGCACTGGCTGCTGCGCTGTATATCGTTTCCGGTGTACGTGGCATGGAACGAGGTACCATTTCGATGGATCGTGACGAACAGGGCAATGACGTACCTTCTGAAGTTGAATTGCTGCGTCTGGCTTTCCCTCGCCGTGTATTTACGCTGTCTCAGGTCAAGTACGCTGAAGACCGTATCGAATGGCTGTGGAAGAACCGCGAATTGATCGGCGGCCTGAGATTTACCGAAGAACCTAAAGTGCTGCGTTTCTTCGTCGGTCGACTGGAAGC
>JAEYIG010000216.1 GCA_023409175.1 Pseudomonadota bacterium | reverse complement strand
AGCGATATCAGAAAGCGTCGAGAAAAAACGGGAAAAAGGGTAAAGGGTAAAAGCGCCTGAAAGAAAACAGGGGTTTTCCTGTCATTTCCGTGAGAAAAACAATAAAAGGACCGTCCGGGAAGGGACGATCCGTTGGGGAGAAAGAAGAAAATCAGGCGATTTTGGGCTGCCCGTCAGAAGCCGTGGCGCCCCCGTCTACCGGAATGCATGCCCCATTGATGAAACTGGCGTCATCGCTTGCCAGAAAAGCCATCACCGAAGCGACTTCTTCCGGCTGTGCCGCACGGCCAAGCGGAATCCTTTCATTGAATTTTTCCTGGACTGCCTGATCGAATCCCTTTGTCATGTTCGTCTTGACCAGACTCGGGCAAACGGCATTGATCCGGACACCCGATTCACCGTGATCCAGCGCCATCGCGCGCGTGAGGTTGGCTACCGCGCCCTTCGAAGCACAATAAAAAGCGGCTCCCCAGTCGCCGCCCAATCCCGAAACCGAAGCGGTATTGATCATGCAACCGCGTGATCTGATCAGGTGAGGAAGGGAATATTTTGCACCGAAAACGACCCCGTCGATATTGATCGAGGAAATCCGTCTCCAGTCATCCAGTGTCGTTTCGAGAACCGATCCGATCACGTGGACACCGGCGTTATTGACCATGACATCCAGACCGCCATATTGCCTGACGGCATTTTCTATCATGGCTTTTACCGCTTCGGGATCGGAAACGTCGACAACCATGGCGGCAGTACGGTCCGGTGGCAATGAGGCAGCCATTTTATTGACATCGTCCCCCACGTAATCGGCGAGAACGACAGTTGCGCCTTCGGCGGAAAAACGTCTGGCTGCAGCAGCGCCGATTCCATTACCGGCACCGGTAATCACCACAGTCTTGCCTGTAAAACGATTCATATCCGTCTCCTTTTCAAGTTTACCCTTGAAAGACCTGACGGAAGCCGGAAAGTTGCGGATATCGGAAAAGGGCATTAACCAGGAAGAAAGAAACCCGAAAGGATTCCCGGTTCACTCAGGCAACGACGAAATGTTTCTTTTTGAAGATACGGTGTTCGATCAGTGTACCGATGATCTCGATAGGAACCATATTCGAACGTAACGAGGGGAAATCCTCATTCAGGGGAACCAGTTCAAAGGTCATGTTGCCTGAATTGTCCAGTCCCTTGGGACGGTATTTCCTGAAGATCAGCTCTTTCTTTTCGCCATATTTGGCAACGACAAAATCACCGGGTTCAGGAGTGGCCATCGGATCAAGGATGATCCAGTCACCCGGCTGGAAAACCGGCTGCATGGAATTGCCCGACACTTCAAGGGCATATGCCCGCGATGACAGGTCAGACTGGGTAAACAGCCATCCAAGCGGGTCGCCAATGGCAGGGGAAGCAGCCGATGAATTGACTTTCAGTGCCTGATCCGGCCTGATCAGGGGAATCTGGTTGGTTTTCGAGAATAATTGCGACGAATTGCAAAGCACATTCAAAGACATGGGCCCGTTTCCGGTTTCAAGCCATAAGGCCGAACATCCGATGACTTCCTGGGCCTTCAGCATTCCCTGTTTGGAAATACCCCTTTCCTGCCAGTTGTGGATCGTTTGGGGGGATGCATTGATTGCCCTGGCCAGTTCGGACTGCCCATATATACGTTTCAAGACCTTTGCTGCCTCGTATAGACGTTTCATTTGTTCATGCATACAGAACATTGTCTCGATTTTTCAAGTGAAGTGTTACACGTAATGTTTTACGACACGATCAACGTAACGTTTAAACATAATTGATATGCAGGCACATCAGGCCATGCCTTTGCCATGATTGTCAGAAATACAATGAATCCGGTTCTGATTTGGCAAACGTAAATTCTGTCACGTGACACTCATGAACGATGAGTGACACCTTCATTACAGATGATAATAATGCTTGCAGTTTCTATAACCTGAATGACAGTTTATAAAAAATTTTATTTACATGGCAAGCAGACTGGAGAGTGAAAAAAGGGATTGAAAATGCCTGTATTTACCAGTACAGGCGGGATCAGGGAAAATCCGGAATACGCATTATTTTTTTGCGCATTAATTCTGTTCAGGTTTTCAGGCCTATCTGTTACAATGCTAGTCCCCTTGCCCGGGTGGTGAAATTGGTAGACACAAGAGACTTAAAATCTCTCGCCAGAAATGGTGTACCGGTTCGATTCCGGTCCCGGGCACCAGTTCCGGGATCCTGCATGGGTCCCGCATCAAAAGGCCCTGTTTTTGACAGGGTCTTTTTCGTTGCATGGCCGGAGCAGAACGAAATAAATTACCTTCCGGAAACATAAATGGCTACATCCGATATAATAAAAAAACCTGAAAGATCAAATATATCGAGAAACCCGTTTAAATGCCTGATTCCAATACATCCGTCGCTGTCTCCGTCCGGGAGGTCAGGTTCCTTGAAAAAGAAGGACAGACCTGCCGTGCACTGATTTACAGTCCCAAAGGGGAAGGGCCTTTTCCTGCCGTCGTTTGTGTCCACGGCGGGGCCTGGGTTTCGGGCGACCGTTTTGCCACCGCCGGATTTGCCGAACGGGTTGCCGGAAAAGGGATCGTCGTCATGGCAATTGATACACGCCTGGCGCCAGCCTTTCCATATCCCGCTTCGGTTGCAGATGTGAATCTCGCGACCCGTTGGCTAAAAACCCGCAGTGACGAGTATGGCGTCGATCCTGAAAGGGTCGGCGGCCTTGGCATTTCAAGCGGAGGCCACCTGGTACTCCTGTCGGCCATGCGTTTTGACGATCCCCGCTACTGCGCCCTTGAACCGGGAACCGCCGCCCTTGCTCCGGTACACGATGCCAGGATGGCTTTCGTCATTACCTGTTCAGGTGTACTGGACCCCCTGGGACGTTACCGGATGGCCGAATCGTCCAAAAGCATGGCCATCCTGTCGTGCCATCGTGCCTACTTCGGTGACGAAAAGACAATGGAGGAATCCAGCCCCTTATTGATACTCGGACGAGGCGAGAAAACCGCGTTGCCAAAAGCGCTCTTTTTCCAGGGAAAAGCCGACCCGCGATTGCCTTCCGATACGGCGGAAAACATGGCGAAAGCCTGGAAATCGGCTGGAGGAAACGCCACCGCCATCGTCTATGAGGGCG
>JAEYIG010000204.1 GCA_023409175.1 Pseudomonadota bacterium | reverse complement strand
GCCTCTAAAGGCACTCGGCATCATCCGCGATATCGACCGCCAGAAAAACGAGCAATTACTGTTGCTGGATAAATCCAGGGTCGATTCAATGACCGGGCTTTTGAACAAGTCGACAGTGGAAGAGTCGATAAAGGCCGCCATAAGTTCCGCCAGCTCTGACAGTATCGGTGTTTTGATGATGATCGACATCGACCTGTTCAAGAACGTCAACGATACGCTTGGGCATCTGGCGGGTGACGAGGTCATCATGCAGATCGCACGGCAGTTACGCCGGACCTTCAGGGAGAACGATTTTATCGGCAGGGTCGGTGGCGATGAATTTATCGTCTACATGCAGGACGTAAAGGAAACCGCATTCGTATTCGAAAAGGCCAAAGCCTTGTGCGAATCGGTTGAGCAGATGTTCGAGAACCATCAGCAGAATTACGCCATTACCATCAGTATCGGCATTTCGAATACCGAGCAGGCGCAGACCTATAATGAGTTGTACCGGCAGGCAGATGTCGCCCTTTATAGCGCAAAATCGAACGGCAGGAACCAGTGCGTTTTCTATGGACAGGAACTCTCGGACAACAAACCTCATCGTAATGCGGCCTCGCTGACGATAGGCGCGACTCGTGAAGGCATACTGGTCGATATCATCGACATCCTGTTCAGTACGCCGGATATCCGGGCCGGCATTGAAAAGGTGCTCGATTTTATCGGGAATGCCTTCAATATCGGAAAAATCCGTGTTATCGAAAAATCACTCGATCTGAAAACGTTAAGCGTGACGCATGAATGGGCAGCACACAAGGAGTGGCTCAACAAGGAGCTGTATCAGGATTGTTCGATCGATGAACTCCATCTGCCTGTTGCACAGGACACCAACGGGATTTATTACTGTAGCGATACAGCATTATTGCCGGAGAAAGAGAAAGCTTTCCTGAAAGGCGAGCCTGTCATTTCCCATTTGCAATGCAATATCGTCCAGGATGGGAAAATCATCGGCTATATCAGTTTCGAAGAGAGAAACCGCAAGCGTATCTGGACGCAGCAGGAAGTCGATGCCCTGATCCTGATGTCGAAACTGATCGGCGAAAGCATCCGGCAGCAACAGTCCCTTAATCTCTTGCACCACAGTTATTCTTCAACCCGAAGCATTCTGAACGGCATTCATGGGATTTACATCTACGTAGTCGATGAAAACAGGAATATCCTCTACTACAACGATAATGCCGCGAAGAGTTATCCTGACCTGAATCTGGGAACAAAATGCTTCAATGTTTTCAAGAACCGGTCTCAGCCTTGTGCCAGTTGCCCGGAGCAGATCCTCAAGGAAAAAGGGCAGTTCAGTACGGTTTTGAACGATACGCCTTTCGGGCCGTCCATGAATGTTTCAGCCTCTCGTGTTTTATGGGAAAACCGTGAGTGGGCATATATCGTCCTTTTCTCGGAACATACGGCCTCGCCGGAAGAACAGGAAGAGCAGAAAAGAAGAACCGCTTATATCGCAGCCTTGAGCAATACCTGCGATCACATTGTGGATGTCGATCCGGATACTTCAACCTTTGATGTCCTCGCCAATTCCGGGAAATTCAACAATTATGAAGTCCCGGCAATGAGGGATTACCAGAAATCTCTTGAATTCGTCTGTAAAAACCATATCAGGGAAAATTTTCAGCAGGATTTTCTGGATAAATTCAGTTTGTCCAATATGAAACATGCTTTTGCTGAAGGGGCAGGGAACATCAGTCTTGAGTATGAACTGTTTTCGCCTGATAGTGAGGCGCCTGTCTGGAAAGAGCGTACGGCCTTTTCGCACAAACTTGCGGATGGTTCTGAACATATTCTTTTCTATATCCGGGATATAACGGAAAAGAAACTGGAAGAGATACGCCAGAAAGAAGAGGAAAACAATTTCATTCTGGCACTCCAAAGCAATTATTCTGAAATTTTCCATGTCGATCTGGAAAAGGGATTGATTTCGCCCCTGTATTACAACAGGGACCAGATCCCGATTGCCGATTCGATGGATTACATGGATTATGTCCATCAGAGGGGAATGAACCGGCTCCATCCGGATGATCTTGTGCCGACTTTCGATTTTTACGATCTCGACAGGGTTCGAACACTTTGTGCTGCCGGTCAGGCGTCCGAGCTGGAATACCGGAAGAGACAGGTTGAAGGGGGCGGTTACGAATGGATTGTCGCTACCGTTCGCCCTATGGAAGGAAGCAAAAACAAGGCCCTTTTGTTCCTGCGCAACGTGACTGACCTGAAGCGGATGGAAAAAACGGTGCGTGGGCTGGAATTGCGATACAACGCCCTTTTCCGTCTGACTTACGATATTTCAACTGAAATCAATCTCGAAACGGAACAATACAGAAGAACTTTCTTTTTGCCGGAAAGAATGGATAAATTCGAGAAGGGTTGCTATCGGGACGATTTCGGCCGCTTTCTTGAACAGGTCCATCCGGAAGACCGACATGACCTTGTCGAATGCCGCAGCATGAACGCACTTCGCAGGTCTTATGAAAATGATGAAGGCGATAATGTCTGTCAGTACCGTTTCCTTTTCAACGATGACTACATCTGGATTTCCAGCCGTCTCCTTTTCCTGAAAGAGGACGACGTCGTCACCGCTTTCATTCTGGCCAGAAATATTTCTTCACAAAAGAAAGCCGAAGAAGATCGTAATATGGAAACGCAACGATTCAATCTTGCGATCCGTAATACGTACAGCGAAATTTATGAAGTCGACCTTGAAAACAATACCAGCAAACTAACCTATTCCAATAATTCTGTTCTCATCCCTGCACCGGTTGACAGGGATTTGTGCGAGTTTGCGGACAAGTGTGTGCATCCCGATGATCGCCTTCTTTTCAAGAAAGTCATCGTCGGGAAAAATCTGAAACAGGATTTCATCTCGGGAAAAAGTGAAATTCATGGCGAATATCGCCGTCTGGGAAATGACGGGCAATGGTATTGGGTTTCGGCTATCGTCGTTCCTGTTTACGGCAGTTATGACAGTGGCCCGAAACGGGGTTTGTGTTTCATCCGTGACATCTCCGAAAAGAAAAAACAGGAACAGCAGCTGCGTATCAATCAGCAATACGACCATGCGCTTCGACAGATATACGACGAATTATATGAAATCAACGTATCCGCTGACACTTATCGTGTCGTTTATCATGTCGAAGGAAAATACAGGACACCGGCCCTGACCGGCAATCTCACAAAGGCCGTTAATCAGGTTGCGACAGAAATGATACATCCCGAAGATGCGGACCGTTTCAGGGAATTCTTTGATATCGGCAATATGCGCAGAAGTTTCAGGGAAAAGCAGGATTACCGGATCGCCGAATTCCGCAAGTGCCTGCATGACGGGACATATCGCTGGGCATCCCTGACCGTGTTTCCGCTTACGGGCGAAGCGGACAGTGATGAAATGTATCTTGTCTTCATTATGGACATTGATGCCCGCAAGCGTGCGGAAGAAATGGCCTTGCAAAACGTATTCCTTGAGAAACAGCGTTTTGCCGACGAACGTTACAAGACGATCGTGGAACAGACGGATACCCTGGTGTTCGAATGGGTCGTCGATACCAATGAACGTTTTGTTTCTCCCGAGATCCAGAAACGGTTTGCCGGCACTTATGATGAACGCGACATCATGTGGATATGGCGTGACGATAAGGTTATCCACCCGGAGGATATGACTCTTTTCCAGCAGTTCCTGAAAGGGATCAGAAAGCAGAACCATGTCGAAATGGTCGCCCGTTTCAAACGCAGGGAAGGCGGTTTCGAGTGGAACAGGGTGGCGTTGTCATGCCTGTATGGCGAGAATGGAAAGCCACAGCGTTACATCGGTACAATCAACGATGTGGACAGTGCGACCCGTTCGGTGCAGACGCTGAAATATCGTGCCGAATATGATGTATTGACCGGGATATATAACATGCAGGCTTTTTACGAGCGTGCATCGCAGATGATGAAAAACCAGCCGGCCCGTCAATACTATATCCTCCGGCTCGACATCGACCGTTTCAAGGTGATCAATGACCTTTACGGGCTTGAGGAAGGCGACAGGCTCCTGAAAACCATCTCGGGTCTGTTAAGCGAACGGATGAAAGGCGATGCCGTTTATGGCAGGATCAGCGGAGACATTTTCTGTGCCTGTGTGGCGTACAGCCGTGAGGAAATCATTGCGTTTGTCCAGGAAGTCGCTGCGAAGCTCGGCGAATATCCGCTTGCCAGCAAAATCATCCCATCTTTTGGCATTTGCAAGGTGGATAACGTGCAGACGCCGATCAACGTTTTGTGCGACTGGGCCAACCTCGCGCTGAAAACGGTCAAGGGCAGTTTTTATCCCCTTTACGCCTTTTACGATGAGACACTGAGAAACCAGATCCTTTCCGAGAAAAAAATCGAAAGCGAAATGGATCTCGCGTTGCTGAGAAAAGAATTCCTGCTTTATCTTCAGCCCAAGGTCGATATTGCCACGTCCAGGATTATCGGGGCCGAAGGCCTTGTCCGCTGGAACCATCCTGAAGAGGGCATGATTCCCCCGGACCGTTTCGTTCCCCTCTTCGAAAAAAACGGTTTCATTATCCAGATGGATGAATATATCTGGGAACAGGCCTGTGTTTGCCTGAGGAGATGGATCGATCAGGGACTCCAACCTGTACCTGTTTCAGTCAACGTTTCCCGAATGCATATCCACGATAACAGCCTGTCGGAAAAATTGCTCGGGCTGGTCCGCAAGTACGATCTGCCTCCACATCTACTGGAACTTGAACTGACCGAGAGTATTTTCTTTGAAAATGAGGAGTTGCTTGTCGAGACGATACGCGAGCTCCAGCAGGACGGGTTCAGCATTTCACTGGATGATTTCGGCGCGGGCTATTCTTCACTAAATATGCTGAAGAACCTGTCGATTGAAACGATCAAGCTCGACCGGGGTTTCTTCAATGAGGTCATTGTTACTCCACGAGGAAAAACGGTCGTGGCGCATACCATTTCACTGGCAAAAGCCCTGAACATCAATATC
Organism: Pseudomonadota bacterium; assembly: GCA_023409175.1. GTDB lineage: Bacteria > Pseudomonadota > Gammaproteobacteria > Burkholderiales > Burkholderiaceae_D > Oxalobacter. The sequence continues at coordinate 4,903 of JAEYIG010000204.1, read as the reverse complement.
ATTGCCGAGGGTGTCGAAAACCAGGAACAGGCAGAATTTCTCCTGAATGCCGGTTGTCCTTTCGCGCAAGGGTTTTATTATTCGGTGCCAGTGCCAGTCGAAAAATTTGAAGAACTGGCTTTCATGAAACGGTTTCTTTTTCAGTGAATTCCGTAAATAAAGGTTTTTGAAAAAGCTCCTTGCGAAAGGAGCTTTTTTATTATTTCTGTCAGATGCCATTTACCTGGAACAATCTTTCACGGATTCCTTAACTGATAAAGGCTGCTTGCACGAATATCTCAAAGTCTCCTCCAGACAGATTAAATAGACTTTTATTTTATCCATTCACATTCAAGGAGACGAGATGGCATCCAGGACGATTCGTGAAGTAACTTTCGATCTATTGCGAGAGTTGGAGCTGACAACCATTTTCGGAAACCCCGGTTCGACGGAAGAAACCTTCCTGAAGGACTTTCCTGAAGATTTCCGATATATCCAGACGCTTCACGAGTCTTCTGCCGTCGGCGCGGCTGACGGTTTTTCACAGGCCATGCGAAAACCGGCGATGGTAAATGTCCATACGTCTGCCGGCCTGTCCAATTCCATGAGCAACATCATGACGGCCGCCATGAACAAGACGCCTTTGATCATTACGGCAGGTAACCAGACGCGAGAGATGCTCCTGATGGAACCCTGGCTGATGAACGTCGAGCCGACCATTTTGCCAAGACCATGGGTGAAATGGAGTTACCAGCCTGTCCGGGCAGAAGACCTGCCAGCCGCATTCATGAGGGCATATGCCATGGCGCTCCAGCCACCGGCAGGCCCCGTGTTCCTGTCGATTCCGCTGGACGATTGCGACAAGCCGGCAACTGGTCCGGCTGTTGTCCGTTCGGTAGCCAAAAGGATCGGCCCGGATCCGGTCGAGATCGCGGCTTTTGCGGATGCTTTGTCATCTGCAAAAAATCCGGCCCTGATTTATGGTTCCGGCATTGCTCGTGGTGAAGGCTGGGATACAGGTATCAGGCTGGCCGAAAAAATGAATGTCAAAGTATGGGCTGCGCCCGCTTCGGAACGGACACCTTTCCCGGAAACACATCCCCTTTATGCCGGTGGTTTGCCTTTTGCGATTGCGCCCCTTTCGAAAAAGCTGGAAGGCCATGATGTGGCTATCGTTATCGGTGCGCCGGTATTCCGTTACTATCCGTATGTCGCGGGCCAATACATTCCGGATGGTTTACGCCTCCTCCATATCACGGATGATCCTTCCGAAGCGGGCCGTGCTCCCGTCGGGGACAGCCTTTTGTGCGACCCGGTTCTGGCACTGGAAGAATTGCTTGCCCTGGTTAAGCCACGTGCCTCATCCTCTGCATCAGTGCAGAAACAGGAACATCGCATGGCCGCCTATCCGGCTGCGTCCGAACCAGCGAAAAAATCCGATGGCCCGATGTCTTCTGCAGATTTGTTCAAGACCCTGCGGTCTTCAACGCCGGAGAACACGATTCTGGTTGAAGAATCGCCTTCCAATCTGGGCGAGCTGCATGCGGCGTGGCCTATCGACAAACCGGATTCCTTTTATACCTTTGCCAGTGGAAGCCTTGGATGGAATCTGCCTGCCAGTATCGGGATTGCGATGGCTGAACGCGATACCGGCCGCAACAGGCCTGTTGTCGTCGTCATTGGTGACGGTTCCCTCCAGTATTCCATTCAGGGATTGTGGACGGCCGTACAGCACAAGTTGCCGATCCTTTTTGTCGTCGCACGAAATGGCGAATATGCCATTCTGAAGTCTTTTGCCGAACTGGAAAACTCTCCTGGAGTACCCGGACTGGATTTGCCGGGGCTGGATATCGTTTCCCTTGCCAAAGGGTACGGTTGTGCCGCTTCCCGCGCCGAAACACCGGAAGATGTACGCAAGATCTGTTCCGAAGCTTTCTCCCGTAATGTCCCGACCGTGATGGAAGTGCCCGTCATTGCGACGGTGCCTCCACTGCTTTAAATCAGGTGAATCCGTGATGGCAGCAGGATTGACGTGTTTTCACAGTCACGTTAATCCTGCCCGTTTAAAGTTCAAGGAGAATGGCTATGCTTGAAACCATTATTACAGCACTCCTGCCGATTGTCGTTACGCTCCTGCTGGGTTATTTTGCCGGTTTGAGACATGACTTCAGCCAGGATCAGGCATCCGTGCTGAACCGCATGGTGATGCTCTATGCATTGCCTCTGCTCTTGTTTACCGGGATATTGAGTACACCCCTTTCGGAAATCACCAGAAGCCTGGATGTTTTCTTATGGATTTCCATAGGCATGATTGGCGGTTTCATACTGGTATTTCTCATTTCCCGCTTTATCTTCAAGTCGAATTCGAAAGTGGCAGCATTAAGAGCGATTGCGATTGCCGGGCCTGCCGTCCCATTCGTTGGCACACCGGTTCTGGGCGTGCTTTTTCCAATCGAGGCGGATTTGGCCATTGCAGCCGGCAGTATTCTGATGAACCTGATTCAGGTACCTCTTGCACTTGTTTTTCTGGTCGGAGCGGGCAATGACAGCGGTAACGGCCCGAAAAAAACGCCATTTGAAATAGCTTTGGGAAGTGTCAAAAATGCCGTGCTTCAACCAGTCGTCTGGGCGCCGGTTCTGGCGTTTGTCCTTTTGCTTTTCGGGCTGGATATGCCCAAGTCGTTAAAAGGTTCTTTCATGCTGCTGGGGCAATCGACCGGCGGGGTAGCCCTGTTTGCCGTCGGTGCCGTTTTATACGCGCAAAAAGTGAGTATCTCGAAAGAAGTCATTGTCAACGTGTTTTCGAAGAATATCCTTTTGCCCGGGATAATTCTGTGTGCCATGTTCCTGTTGGGATTGCCTGCCGTCGACAACGGCCTTGTCTCGGTCACACTGGCCATTCCGACAGCGTCTATTGCGGTCATTTTTGCTGTCGAATACAAGACGGCAGAACAGGAAATGGCCTCCACACTGTTCTGGAGCACGATTCTTTCCGTGGTTACCATGGGCGGATTCATATGGATAACCGGCTGACCGGACACTACAAAATCGTGACGCGATAAAACATGCAGGAAAAATGCTCTCAATTGCCGGATTCCGATCCGGCTTTTGGGAGTCTGGCCTGTGCCTTAAAGTCCAATGTCAAAAAAGGCACTCCGTTTTTCCGGCTCGGAAAGATCCAGTATGTTCATATGGTGAAACATGGGAGGAACGGTTTTGGAATATAACTGGAAATGGCTTCGTACGGTTGAGATCTCAATCACGACGCCGGAAAAATCCAGTTTTTCGCAGTTTTGGAAAACCTTGTCCGCTTCGGGTTTGTTCACCCGTTTGTCTGGTGTGTTCCACTCTGGCTGGAAATACTCGATCAGGGCTGCCTGTTCCATGCAGGTTTTCTGGAACTCGTTTAAGGGATTGTCTTGTGTAGACGTGAAACGTGATTCCTGCGTTTCGGCTGCTTGCGGTTTCAATGCACCGAACATGGGGACCAGCTCATACGGAAGATATTCGAACGCATAAACAATGATATCGTCGTCCGGCAACGCCGTACGTATCCGGGCCAGCAATTCCTGCAGGGCCGGATCACTTTCGAGTCGCTGGAAAGCGGAAAGCGTCCCGGTCCCGTAAACGTTTCCGACATACAGTACTTCAAGGTCATTTATCCATGGCTCACGTTTCAGGATTTCAGGATGCTGGGAAAGGCCATGCGCAGACAACATGCGGACCGGTTCGCCTTTTTCGTTGACGATGTGGATTTCTGTGTGAGGCAAACCGGCAAGAATCAGTGATGCCTCGCCGTCCCTTAAGGGAAACTCGAAGGAAAAAGGGATTGACTTCATATTGCCGTCAACACGGCAAAGCAGATGACCGGATAGCCTGTTTCCTTCGACGGAAAAAGTCGCCGGATCGAAGGAAAAGCGAGGACGGCGACAGAAAAGGACAATCCGGGAAATCGAAAGGATACGGTTTATCTGTTCACCGAAATCCATGTTTTTGCGAAGTTCATCGGCAGGCAAGGCAACACCTGCCCATGAACGCAAATGCAGGCTCTTTCCCGAAAGCGGTCTTTTTGCTGGATCATTCATATGCAAATGGCAGGCGAGTTGTCAATCACCATACTGTATCCAAAACCGCATGGGCGTCGCAAGTCCTGCCGTATGATTCAAGTCATGTATCGACGAATATGCCGGCTACTGTTGAGCCGCCTAGACTTTGTAAAAGGGCGGAATGTTCTTTGATGGGTCATCCGTGAGTTTTCATGATGAACCGGCTGGACAAAAAAAGGGTTACGTCAAAAACGTAACCCTTTTCAGTATTTCTGGTAGGCCGTGCGTGACTCGAACACGCGACCAACGGATTAAAAGTCCGCTGCTCTACCAACTGAGCTAACGACCCGAAAGACATGCATTATAGAGATCGATAGATCTTACTGTCAAGAACTTGGTAGAATAATGTATTCAAATTTTCACAATTTTTTTCTCATGATTGTTTTGGGCATTGAATCGTCCTGTGACGAAACCGGAATCGCACTTTACGACACTGATAAAGGGCTGTTGTCACATGCACTTTATTCACAAATCGCATTGCATGCCGAATATGGCGGGGTGGTGCCTGAACTGGCATCGCGTGACCATATTCGTCGTATTGTCCCGCTTCTGGAACAGGCTTTCGAAAAGGCACGCTTGACTCCGCCGGATGTGGATGCGATCGCTTACACGAAAGGCCCTGGCCTTGCGGGGGCGCTTCTGGTCGGCAGTTCGGTAGCGTCAAGTCTCGGGCTGGCCCTTAACAAGCCTTTGATCGGTGTGCATCATCTTGAGGGTCATTTGCTGTCGCCCCTGCTGGCCTCAAAACCGCCTGTTTTCCCTTTTGTGGCACTTCTTGTGTCCGGAGGCCATACCCAGCTGATGCGTGTCGACGGTGT
>JAEYIG010000197.1 GCA_023409175.1 Pseudomonadota bacterium | reverse complement strand
ACTTCAGCCGCCCCTGCTTTTCTGATGCGTGCGCTATCTTTTCGGGGAGGTTCCAGTTCGACGTCATGATGGCTGCTCTTGACGACGTTTACGGTAAATCCCATATCGGACAAAAGAGGCAAAATCTTTTCGAGCAACGTCGTCTTGCCGCTTCCTGACCATCCTGACAAGCCGATAAGGGGATATCTCATTTTCTTTCCCTGCAACATTCTTTGATCTTATTTATTGACATCCAGATACTGCCAGTCGGATAGCAGAATCGGATGTTTCTTGAATCCCATGACCCAGGGACGTACCAGCCAGTTCCGGGTTCTCGAAACGTGTAACGACCAGGCGGTATCCGCTTCCATCTGCCGGTTCATCTGGACGTACAAGCGGTCCCGCGCCTTGCCGGGCGGCAGTTTCACCGCCTGACGATAAAGCTTGTCAAATGCCTTTGACTGGTAACAGCCGTGATTGCCCTGCCCGGCATTCGGGCCGTAGAGCAATTGCATGAAATTCTCGCCTTCAGGGTAATCAGCATGCCATGCGCCACCCCACATCATCAGACGGCAACCGGTCGCGTCTTTCACATTGTCGGCAAAATTGCCGACCTCGAATTCAGCCTTGACGCCGATCCGGTCCAGTCCGCGTTTCCAGATTTCGGAAATGACCCGTGAACTGGCATTGGCCTCAGTCCGGATTTTCAGCACCAATGGCGAACCGTCCGGCATCGTGCGATAACCGTCAGCACCTTTTTTGTATCCGAAATGATCCAGCAGACGGGCTGCCAGTTCCGGTTCATAGGCAATACTGCTCCGATAGGCCGGATCGTGCCCGACCACCCCCGGCGGGACGATCATCTGGGCTTTGGTCGCCTGCCCGTTTCGCAAAAGGGCAATTTCTGCCTGAGTGTTGTACGACATGGCAATCGCCCGACGCAAGGCAATTTTTTCCTTGCTGTATCCGCCCGTTACCGGATCTTTCATATTGAAAATGGTATAGGTGACTTCCGGTTCCGTCGTTCGGTAAAGCCGGACACCCTGTTCGGCCAGATCAGGCTTTAACCGGTTGCCATCCAGCGCGACAGGCGCCGCCAGCTGAGGCAACTTGTCGAAATCGATCTTGCCTTCCTGAAAGGACAGCCAGCGCGACTGTTCTTCTTCAATAATGGCAATTTCAACCCGGCCGACCTGAGGCATTTTCTTGCCCTTCATCTCGCGGACGAGCTGCTCATCCCATGCACTGCCCGTCGATTTGAAGTCCCAGACAAAACCACGATAATGGGGATTGGCTACCAGAACAACCTTGCTGCGCGGAACATATTCCTTGAGCATATAGGGGCCGGTTCCAACCGGATGTGAACCGGTATTGTTCCCATAAGCGTTGACCGCTTCTTTCGATACCGCTGCCAGCGCTCCGTAAGCCATCACATAAAGAAAATTGGAATCGGGTGCATTCAGTTTTATTCGGAGAGTGTAACGATCCACTGCCTGCAATCCGGGTATGGAGGCGTCATAATCAAACTTGCCGGTCTTTTTGGCTTTCTGTACCTGAGCGTCCAGCCCGACGATTTTCCCGCGGATGAAGTTGGCCGATGGCGACCTGTTTTCCGGATCGGCAAGCCGTTTGATGGAATAAACGTAGTCTTCTGCCGTCAGTTCCCTCTTTTTACTGCCGAAAACAGGATCAGGCGCGAAATAAATGTTCTTTTTCAGTTTGAAGGTATAGGTTTTGCCGTCTTTGCTCATTACCGGCATGGCTTCCGCCGTATTCGGCACCAGTTTGGCCGGACGCGCCAGATAATCGTATGTCAGCAGAGTTTCGAAAATCGCGTCGGCCACCCAGCCGGAATAATAGTTCTGGGTCTTGACGATATCGAACCCGTCATCAGCCGCTTCAAAAACACTGTGAATGACCTTGTCCGGATTGGCTGCCGCCCACGACATACCAGCCATTGACAGGCTCGCCAGCCCCAGTCCGATACAGCATAAAAAATGTCCGATACGGTTTTTCATTCGTTATATTGCAAATAGCCCTTTTATCCGATATCCATTATTTCACACCGGCGAAACAGAATCATGATTCCGGCAAAATGGATTAAATTTTCTGCTTGCCAAATTAAGCATTATAATTTCAGGTTCAGATAAATGTTTCCGTCCATCTTCAATGAAGGTTTTTCGCGGTTTTTCATCCGATGCCCAACGTGGCCCCTGTGCCCTGACCATCGGGAACTTCGACGGTGTCCATCGGGGACACATGGTTCTGCTCGCCCAATTGCGCGAAGCGGCCGATCGCCTTCATTTGCCTGCCGCCGTTCTGACTTTCAGCCCGCATCCAAGACAGTATTTCGCTTTCCAGGCCGATAAATCGGTGAAGGCTCCGGCCACGATCACTCCCCTGAGGGAAAAAATACAGGCACTTTCCCAATGTGGCGTCGATCAGGTTACTATAGCCCATTTCGATAGAATTATCGCCAGCCTGACTGCAGAACAGTTCATTGAACAGATTCTCGTCAAGGCACTGGGTGTCAAGTGGCTGATCATCGGCGAAAAGTTCCGTTTCGGAAAAGATCGCCTCGGGACAACGGACATGCTGAAAGAAGCCGGCAAAAAATACGGCTTTCATGTGGAAGTGCTTCCTGCCGTCAACGATGAAAACGGACGGATTTCCTCTTCCTGTATCCGGAAAGCTCTGGAAGAAAGCGATTTCCCGAAAGTGGCCGAACTGCTGGAAAAACCGTACATGATTTCCGGCCATGTCGTCCATGGCGACAAGATAGGACGCAATCTCGGCTTCCCGACCGCGAATATCCCGATCCGGCATTACAACCCGATCCTGTCCGGTGTCTTCATCACGCAGGTTCACGGTCTGGCTGACCAACCACTACCGTCGGTTTCCATGATCGGGACAAGGCCGACGATCGTCAGCGACCGTCATATCATGCTGGAAACCCATATTCTGGACTATGACCGAAATTGTTACGGAAAACTGATATCTATCGAATTTTTTAAAAAATTACGGGATAATCAAAAGTTTCCCGATTTGAATGCATTAAAGGCCGCCATCGGCAAGGACGTCGCTTCGGCAAAAGCGTTTTTCGAAGAACGCGAACATAAAAGTTAACTGAAAC
>JAEYIG010000130.1 GCA_023409175.1 Pseudomonadota bacterium | reverse complement strand
GCGAAAACGACGACCTTGCCCTCTTCCAGATACTGCAGTGCTTTTGGGCGAACGTAGGATTCGACAACCTGATCAATGCCAATGGCAGACATGACACGCGCCGTCAAACCGGCCTGCTCCATGGCATCAGCCAGGGCAAGCGAATTGATGACTGTCGCCAGCATACCCATGTAATCGGCTGTCGCGCGATCCATGCCCTTGGCTCCGGGAGCGACGCCACGGAAAATATTGCCACCACCGATAACAATAGCCATTTCAACACCCAGTTTGGCCGCATCGACCACATCCTCAACCATATGTTCGATGGAAGAGCGGTTGATACCGAACTGATCTTCGCCCATCAGAGCTTCACCTGACAACTTCAGAAGAACCCGCTTGTATACAGGAGTGGTCATAATCCGATTTCCTTCACTGACATCGTTAGATATTGAAATGAACTGATACAGAACTTGCAAAAACGGGCCTTTCGGCCCGTTTTAAAATTGCCATCAAGCTTTGGATGCTGCCATCTGGGCAGCGACTTCCTCAGCGAAGTTATCGACCTTCTTCTCGATCCCCTCCCCGACGACATACAGGGTGAAGGATTTGACCGTCGTTTTCGCTTCTTTCAGCATCTGTTCAACAGACTGTTTGTCGTTTTTGACAAATGGCTGGTTCAACAGGGAAACTTCTTTCAGGAATTTCTGTACCGAACCTTCGACGCGACGGGCGACGATGTCGGCTGGCTGCGCTTTCTTGCCTTCGGCAACGGCCTTGGCAGAATCTTCAGCCGCTTTCTGTGCGGCGACGGAACGTTCGCGTTCGATCAGCTCAGGAGCGACGCCTTCGGAAGACAATGCAACCGGTTTCATCGCAGCGATGTGCATGGCGATGTCCTTGCCGACCTGTTCGTCCGGACCGTCGTATTCAACGACAACGCCGATACGGGTGCCGTGCAGATACGTGGCGATCTTGGCGCTGCTTTCGTGACGGGCGAAACGACGGATAGACATGTTTTCGCCGATACGGCCGATGAGGGCAGTGCGGTACTCTTCAAGCGTCTTGCCATCGAAAGGCAAAGCGGACAAGGCGGCGACATCAGCCGGGTTGTTGTCATTGACCAGCTTTGCACAGCTGTTCGCCATTGCAATGAAGTCGTCATTCTTGGTAACGAAGTCGGTTTCACAGTTGACTTCGATGATGGAAGCCTTGTTTCCATCGACATGAATGGCGATGACGCCTTCAGCTGTAACGCGGGCAGAGGCCTTCGAAGCCTTGTTGCCCAGCTTGACGCGCAACAGGTCTTCCGCTTTCTGCAGATCGCCGTCCGCTTCGGTCAACGCTTTTTTGCATTCCATCATAGGAGCGTCCGTTTTCGCACGCAACTGACCTACCATGGCTGCTGTAATGACTGCCATATTGTTCTCCTCTCAAGGGGAGCCGCCGGCTCCCGTATTACCTGTTTTTCCAGACAGCCTGCTTCCGTAACCGGAAACAGGCCTGCAAATTCCTAGTTGCTTTCAGCAGCAACGGCTTCTTCGCCCTTGGCAGCTTCCAGAACGTCATGCATTGCATTGGCACGACCTTCGAGGATGGCATCCGCTACGCCACGGGCGTACAGCTGGATAGCCTTGGACGAATCGTCGTTACCTGGAATGACGTAAGCCAGGCCTTCAGGGGAATGGTTGGTATCGACAACGCCGATAACAGGAATGCCCAGTTTGGCGGCTTCGGTGATGGCGCCCTTGTGATAGCCGACGTCAACGACGAAAATGGCATCAGGCAAACCGTTCATGTCCTTGATACCGCCGATGGATTTGTGCAGTTTTTCAACTTCACGGGAGAACATCAGGCCTTCTTTTTTGCTCATCTTTTCAACAGAGCCGTCTTCGATAGCGGCTTCCATGTCTTTCAGGCGTTTGATGGAGGTCTTGATGGTCTTGAAGTTGGTCAGCATACCGCCGAGCCAGCGCTGGTCGACGAAAGGCATGCCTGCACGCTGAGCTTCGTTGGCGATGATTTCACGAGCCTGTCTTTTGGTGCCGACAAACAGGATGGTGCCACGGTTGGCGGCGAGTTGACGGATGTAATTCATCGCGTCGTTGTACATCGACAGGGTCTTTTCGAGGTTGACGATGTGGATCTTGTTGCGGTGGCCGAAGATGAAAGGAGCCATCTTCGGGTTCCAGAAACGGGTTTGGTGACCGAAATGGACACCGGCTTCCAGCATTTCACGCATGGTAACGGACATAATAATCTCCAGGGTTAGGTCTTGAATTCGCCCAAGAACTCACCGTAATGAGCACCCTTTCAGGCCGAATTCGCGATTTCTACTATTAAATAAACAAAAACAACTTCTTGAAAAATTTCAAGAGTTCATCATTGTACTGTAAAAAACGACTCTCTTAAAGGGACTAACTGATAAAAATAGCGGCAAACATACAAATTCTTACTTTTCCCCGCGTAGCTGTTAGAGTAATACCTTACGCTTCGTTTACTTCAACTCCTTTTTCAGATTGAACCACAATGAACGCCCTCTATCCCATCGACGCCATCCGCACCATCGAACGTTCCGCACTGGCCGACCTGCCCAAAGGCACTCTCATGCAGCGTGCCGGGAAAAAAGCCGCCGATCTTGCCATGCACATGCTGGCTTCCTCTGAAAGCACTGAAAAGAAAGTGCTGGTGCTCGCTGGCCCCGGCAACAACGGCGGGGATGCATTGGAAATGGCGACCATCATGGCAAACAACGGCATCGACGTTTCCGTCCTGCTGGTGGCCAACCGCAAAAAACAGTCTGAAGAAGCGATACTGGCCAGAAAAAAAGCGGTCAAGAGCGCGATCCACTGGGAAGACGCCCTGTCGCTCAAATCGACCTTCGAGAGCATCCGGTCGAAAAACTGGGCACTCGTGGTCGACGGCATGTTCGGCATCGGCCTTAAGGAAGCCCTGACGGGCAACCGGCAAAAACTGGTCGACATCATCAATACGTTCAAGTGCCCGATACTGGCGCTCGACGTGCCGAGCGGCCTGAACGCCAATACCGGCAATATCGTCGGCAAGGAAGCGACAGCCGTACGTGCCACGGATACGATCACGTTCATCGCCGACAAGCCGGGACTTTACACGCGCAAGGGCCGCGACCATGCCGGACGGGTCCATCTGGCGACCCTCGACGTCGACCGGAAATATTTTCCCGACACCACCTGCTGGCTGAATTCGCCCGAACTGTTCCAGTCCTGCCTGAAACGCCGTCTTGAGGATTCCCATAAAGGCAGCAACGGCCGGATTGCCATTATCGGTGGCGCGGAAGGCATGAGTGGCGCTCCGGTACTGGCTTCACGGGCGGCCATCCATTCCGGTGCCGGACTGTGTTACGCCATTTACCTGAAAAACCCGCCTGCCTACGATCCGGTTTCACCGGAACTGATGTTCAGGGGAGCGCACCAGTTCGATTTCTCGACCGACGTCATCGTCACCGGCCCGGGACTGGGCAAATCGGCCGCCGCCAAGGATATCCTGATCAAAACCATCGGCGCTGACCGGCCAATTATCCTGGACGCCGACGCCCTGAACATCCTTTCCGAAAACCCGGAGATGTGCCAGTTGCTGGTCGAAAGGGCATTGCCGACCGTCATTACCCCACACCCGCTTGAAGCGGCGAGGTTACTGAAAACGACGAGCGACGACATTCAGGCAAACCGCCTTGAAACCGCCAGAAACCTGTCGGCAAAATTCAGGGCCATTGCCGTCCTGAAAGGATCGGGAACTGTCATTGCATCACCGGATGGGAAAACCGTCATCAACCCGACCGGAAATCCCGCACTGGCAACGGCCGGAACGGGCGATGTCCTTTCGGGCATCACCGGCGCGCTGATTGCGCAGGGCTGGCCGGCATGGGAAGCCACTCTGGCTGCCGTCTGGCTTCACGGCAAAGCGGCCGACGTGATTGCCAGACAAAATCATGGCCCCATCGGCATGGCTGCAGGCGAACTGGCAAATGAAGTGCGCCTGCAACTAAACCTTTTAATTGAAGAAAATTCATAAAAAAAGCCCCGGAATTCCGGGGCTTTTTTAATTGAAAAACGAACTTCATCAGTGAGTCATCACATTCCCGCCACTGGCATTGTCAGCCGACTCCGATGCAACGGCTATGGCCGCCGCTTCTTCGGTGATCGGTTCCGGCTGGCTTTCAAGGGCGATTTCCCACACCTTGTCGATCCAGCGTACCGGGATGATTTCCAGCTTGTTCTTCACGTTATCCGGAATTTCAACCAGATCCTTCACGTTTTCCTGAGGGATGATGACCTGCTTGATGCCACCACGAAGGGCAGCCAGCAGTTTTTCCTTCAGTCCACCGATCGGCAGGACTTCCCCGCGCAGCGTGATTTCACCGGTCATGGCAACGTCAGCCCGGACAGGAATGCCGCTGAATACGGAAACGAGAGCGGTCGCCATCGAAATACCGGCTGACGGGCCGTCTTTCGGAGTCGCGCCTTCCGGCAAGTGGATATGGATGTCTTTCTTCTCGAAAGCTTCATTCCTGATACCCAGCTTGTTGGCACGGCTGCGGACAACCGTTCTGGCCGCTTCGATGGATTCCTTCATCACGTCGCCCAGCGTACCGGTACGGATGATCTGGCCTTTGCCCGGCACGGCAACAGCTTCGACCGTCAGCAATTCACCGCCGACTTCCGTCCACGCCAGGCCGGAAACCTCACCGACCTGGTTTTCTTTTTCAGCGACACCGTAATCGAACTGGCGCACCCCAAGGAACTTGTCGATGTTTTTCGGCGTGACGACAATCTTGCGGTTCTGTTTTTTCAACAGCAGCATCTTGACGACCTTGCGGCAAATCTTCGAGATTTCCCGCTCCAGCGCACGGACACCGGCTTCACGCGTGTAATAGCGGATGATGTCCCGGATCGCGGCTTCGGTAATCGAGATTTCCGTTTCTTTCAGGCCATTGCCCTTTACCTGTTTCGGCAACAGGTAACGCTGTGCAATGCTGGTCTTTTCGTCTTCCGTATAACCGGACAGGCGAATGACTTCCATCCTGTCGAGCAATGCCGGCGGGATATTGTAGGAATTCGAAGTCGCAATGAACATCACGTCCGACAAATCGAAATCCACTTCGACATAATGGTCGGAGAAAGTGTGGTTCTGTTCCGGATCGAGCACTTCCAGGAGCGCCGCAGCCGGATCGCCGCGGAAATCGGCGCCGATCTTGTCCACTTCGTCCAGCAGGAAAAGCGGATTGCGAACGCCGGCCTTGACCAGGCTTTGCAAAATCTTGCCCGGCATCGCACCGATATAGGTACGGCGATGGCCCCGGATTTCAGCTTCGTCACGCACGCCACCCAGCGCCATACGGACATATTTCCGGTTGGTCGCACGCGCAATCGACTGCCCCAGAGAGGTCTTGCCGACCCCCGGAGGCCCAACGAAACACAGGATCGGCGCTTTCACCTTGTCGACCCGTTGCTGGACGGCCAGATATTCAAGGATACGTTCCTTGACCCTGTCCAGACCGTAATGGTCGTCTTCCAGCACCTGTTCGGCATTGGCGAGGTCGTTGTTGACCTTGGATTTTTTTCTCCACGGCAGGGAAACCAGCGTCTCGATGTAATTGCGGACGACAGTCGCTTCCGCTGACATCGGGGACATGACTTTCAGTTTCTTGAGTTCTGAGAGAGCCTTGTCACGGGCTTCCTTCGGCATTTTTGCCAAACGGATTTTCTTTTCGAGATCGTCAAAATCGGCGCCTTCTTCGCCTTCACCCAATTCGCGCTGGATCGCCTTGACCTGTTCATTCAGGTAGTATTCGCGCTGCGATTTTTCCATCTGGCGTTTGACACGGCCACGGATGCGTTTTTCGACCTGCATGATGTCGAGTTCGCTTTCGAGCCTTTCCAGAAGGTATTCAAGGCGCCGTTCAATGTTCACCATTTCCAGGACGACCTGCTTCTGTTCCAGCTTCAATGGCAAATGGGCAGCCACCGTATCGGTAAAACGGCCCGCATCATCAATCGTCGTCAGGGAACCGACGACTTCGTGAGGGATCTTTTTGTTCAGTTTGACGTATTGCTCGAACTGCTGGACGATCGCGCGGCGCATGGCCTCGATTTCGGGTTCGTTTTCACCCGTGGATTCGACAGGCGACACATCGGCGACCAGATGGTGCTCTTCCGATTCGATATGGTCGACCCTGGCACGGCCTACGCCTTCGACCAGAACCTTGACGGTTCCGTCCGGCAGTTTCAGCATCTGCAGTACGGTCGCAACACATCCGATTTCATAAATGTCTTCTGCAGACGGTTCATCCTTTGCGGCCGTTTTCTGGGCAGCGAGCATGATGGTTTTTTCATTTTCCATCGCTGTTTCAAGGGCATGAATCGACTTTGGACGGCCAACGAACAACGGAATGACCATGTGCGGAAAGACAACCACATCCCGCAATGGAAGCAATGGCAATCTAGACGGCTTTATATCAGTAGAAGTCATCATGAGAAACCTTAATCAATAAGCATGAGGATAATTTTGGCCCGATCCTTCAAAAAACAAGACCCGGCATGAAAATTATCGCGAGTGGCTTTCGGCAGACCGCAAGGCCTGCCTTAAAAATGGAAAAATGACCGACAACCCAACACCTGAACAACAATCAACCCTGTCCGGCTACTTTTTGTGAATCCTGATATATCAGCAAGGGTTTGGAACCTTTCGTCACCGTATTCTTTTCGATGACGACCTTGGTGACATTCTGCTCTGTCGGCAAGTTGTACATAACATCAAGCAGCAGGTTTTCCATAATGGAACGGAGTCCGCGGGCGCCAGTCTTGCGATCAAGTGCTTTCCTGGCGATCGCACGGAGGGCCTCAGGACGAATTTCAAGTTCTGCGCCTTCCATCTGCAACAACTTCGTATACTGCTTGACCAAAGCGTTTTTGGGTTTTTCAAGGATATCAACAAGCGCTTCTTCCGTCAGCTCGTGCAACACGGCAACGACTGGAAGACGTCCGATCAATTCCGGAATCAGGCCGAATTTGATCAGGTCTTCCGGTTCGACATCGGCAAGCTTCTCGCTTTCGATTACTTCACTAGGACTTTTCACGCGGGCAGAAAATCCGATGCCACCCTTTTCGGAACGATTGGAAATGATCTTGGTCAAGCCATCGAACGCGCCACCGCAAATGAACATGATGTTGGTCGTATCCACCTGAATGAAATCCTGGTTCGGGTGTTTGCGGCCGCCTTGCGGAGGAACCGATGCCATGGTTCCCTCAATCATTTTCAATAATGCCTGTTGGACCCCTTCACCCGAAACGTCACGGGTGATGGAAGGATTATCGGACTTTCTTGAAATCTTATCAATTTCATCAATGTAAACAATGCCTCTTTGCGCTTTTTCGACGTCGTATTCGCAGTTCTGAAGCAGTTTCTGGATGATGTTTTCAACGTCTTCGCCCACATAACCGGCTTCGGTCAGCGTGGTCGCGTCGGCGATCACGAAAGGAACGTTCAACATCCTTGCCAGCGTCTGGGCCAGAAGGGTCTTTCCGGAACCGGTCGGCCCGACCAGCAGGATATTGCTTTTCGACAATTCAACGTCATCCGTCTTGCCGCCAAAGAATTTCAGGCGCTTGTAGTGATTGTAGACAGCGACGGAAAGGATCTTTTTCGCCTGTTCCTGACCGATGACGTACTGGTCAAGCAGGTTGCAGATCTCTTTCGGCGTAGGGAGGTCGGAACCGTTTTCCTGACCGAATTCAGGGCTTAACAGTTCGTCGCGGATAATGTCATTGCATAAATCGATACACTCGTCACAAATATATACGGATGGACCGGCAATCAGCTTTTTGACTTCATTCTGGCTTTTACCGCAGAACGAGCAATACAGCATTTTTTCAGGTGCAGGTGTTTTGTTTTCTGACATGAGTATTTGTACAAGTATTTGGATTCGATATGAAAATAACGACTGATAGAAGATATCACAAACTGCATTTTCTGGCAGCGGACATCGAAAAAAACGCCCGAACGTCTTGCAGTTCGGGCTTTTTCAGTAAATTGAAAGGCGAAGCATCAACCTCGTTTGGTCAGGACGTCATCGATCAGGCCATAGGCTTTCGCCTCGTCGGCCGACATGAAATTGTCCCTTTCCGTATCCCGGGCGACCTGCTCGATACTTTTTCCGGTGTTCGCGGCGAGAATACCGTTCAACCGTTCACGCAGGTAAAGGATTTCACGGGCATGGATTTCGATATCGGTCGCCTGTCCCTGTGCCCCGCCAGAAGGCTGGTGGATCATGATACGGGAATTTGGCAACGAGAAACGCTTGCCCTTCTCGCCTGCAGCGAGAAGGAATGCGCCCATCGACGCCGCCAGCCCTGTACACAGGGTCGATACCTGCGGCTTGATGAATTGCATCGTGTCGTATATCGCCATCCCGGCCGAAACGGAGCCGCCCGGCGAGTTGATATACAGCGAAATGTCTTTATCCGGATTTTCGCTTTCAAGAAACAGGAGCTGCGCAACGATCAGGTTGGCGTTCTGGTCATTGACCGGACCGACCAGAAAGACAATCCTTTCTTTCAGCAGACGCGAGTAAATATCATAAGCCCGTTCCCCGCGGCCGCTCTGTTCGATAACCATCGGAACCATACCCAGCATCTGGGTATCCAATGCAGAATCACGAAACTGTGTCATTTGTCGTTCCTGTCAAAATTGTGAAAATCCGGAGATTCCCATCATTACAGTTGCTGCGCCATCAGTTCTTCAAACGGAACTGCCTTGTCAGTAACCTTGGCTTTGCCGAAAACGTAATCCATCGCGTTTTCTTCCATAATCATCGCTTCCAGTTCTCTGCGGCGGGTCGGGTCTTTCAGGTAATAATCGATGACCATCTGCGGATTTTCATAACTGGCAGCAATTTCGGTTGCCCTTTCCTTGAGTTTATCAGCAGAGACCGCCAGAATATTGTCCTTGATCAATTCGCCTAACAGCATGCCCAGACGGACACGTTTTTCAGCCTGGGCGGTAAACAGTTCAGGAGGCAGGGCAATATCTTTCTGTGCCGGATTGCGTACAGCCAGATCACGACGGGTCATGTCGATCAGCTGGTCGATCTCCTGTTTGACCAGAGCCTGTGGAATGTCGAATTCGGAAACGTTAACCAGCGCGTCCATGACACGGTTCTTGTTGATGGAAATCAGGCGGTTCTTGACTTCGCGTTCCAGATTGGTACGGATGTCGCTCTTCAGTTTTTCAACGCTACCATCGGCAATGCCCAGTTTTTTGGCGAACTCTTCATTGAGTTCAGGCAGGTGTGCCCATTCGATTTTCGTCACGGTAACGGTGAATTCAGCCGTTTTTCCGGCGACATCCTTGCCATGATAGTTTTCAGGGAATGTCAGCGGGAAAACCTTGGTTTCACCGGATTTCATGCCGCGGATGGCATCTTCGAATTCAGGCAACATCTGTTTTTCACCAAGAACGAACGGGAAGTCTTCCGACTTGCCGCCTTCGAATTCAACGCCATCAATACGGCCGGTGAAATTGATCGTGACGCGGTCGCCGTCCTGTGCGGTAACATCATCACCGCCCTTGCCGTGTTCGCCGTCTTCACCCTTGACGTGGAAATGTGCCTGACGTTTTCTCAGGATATCCAGGGTCTTGTTGACTTCTTCGTCGGTAACCGTCGCAACGGCCTTTTCAAGTTCTACCTTGGAAAGGTCACCGATCTTGACTTCAGGATAGACTTCAAACGTTGCCGTGAAGGCAATCTCGTCCTTGGAAACGTCGTCACCGGTCTTTTCCTCAAAACGCGGATAACCGGCAACGCGCAGATTGTTTTCTTCCACGGCCTTGGCGAAAGCGGCAGAGATCTTTTCATTCAGCACTTCATTCTGGATGCCTGCACCATATTGTTGTGCAACCATGTCCATGGGCACCTTGCCCGGCCTGAAACCAGGAGCTTTGGCCGTACGGGCACGGACTTTCAAACGTTTTTCGACTTCCGTTGTAATGTCAGCAACAGGGATGGAGACGGTCAGGCGTCTTTCGAGCTTTTCCAGGGTTTCAACAGCGTTTGCCATGTAATTTGTCCAAAAAATAGAGGCTTTGGAACCGGACACCCGATTTCAAAACCGTTTCTTATTTAACTAAAAAATAAAAACAACACCTTCGTCTGGCAGTTTACCTCCATAAAAGCAGGTAAATCCCGAACAAACGGCAATTATTCATTAAAACAGCTCGACATTTTATCCGAAATTGTTCAAATACAGCAAAATTCTGATCTTTTTGATCAAAACCACTCAAAAAAAATCAAAAGCGATGCTACTATTTCACACAGACAATGATGAGAATGATTATCATTCAATTTAATGCCGGTATTTGTTAGAACGCCTGATTTATTTTAAAATGCAGGGTTTTCACAAGACCGTATTATTTTATAATTCAAATTTTTATCGGTCACCTGTCAGGGATAAAAAAAGGAAGATTATGACTCACGTTGTCACCGATGCCTGCATACTCTGCAAATATACGGACTGTGTGGATGTATGCCCGGTCGATTGTTTTCATGAAGGCCCCAATACCCTCGTAATCAATCCGAATGAGTGCATCGATTGTGCGGTGTGTGTACCGGAATGCCCGGCTGAAGCGATTTTCGCCGAAGAGGACGTCCCGGCAGACCAGCAGGAATTCATTGCATTGAATGCAGAACTGTCGGGCAAATGGCCAACGATCACCCGTTCAAAGGACCCGATGCCGGAAGCCGACAAATGGAAAGACGTCAAGGACAAGTTAAGTCACCTGATTAAATAACAGTTTAACAACAACCATATCGCTCATCATGCCGTCATTGCCGGACTGCCATGCTTTCAAGGCATGGCTTTCTTTTCAGCCAAACGGCCTTAAACAGGAAATTCACCAATAATGGATGCCAAAATTGACACGATGCCAATTGAAGCCGATGCCGTTATCGTCGGCGCGGGTCCGGTAGGGCTCTTTCAGGTATTCGAGCTGGGGCTGCTCGAAATCAAGGCGCACGTCATCGACTCTTTACCCGCCGTCGGTGGCCAGTGCGTCGAACTGTATCCCGACAAGCCCATTTACGACATTCCGGCCGTCCCCTCGTACACCGGACTGGAACTGACCGAAAACCTGATGAAACAGATCGAGCCTTTCGGCCCGACCTTCCATCTGGGTGAGGAAGTCGTGAAGGTCGAACGCCGTGAAGACGGCCGCTTCGATCTCGAAACCTCCGTCGGCAAGAAATTCATTACGAAAACCGTTTTCATTGCGGCCGGTGTCGGCGCTTTCCAGCCACGTACCCTGAAAGTGGAAGGCATCGAAAAATTCGAGGGTTCCCAGCTCTTCTATCGCGTCAAAGACCCTGAAATGTTCCGCGGGAAAAACCTCGTCGTCTGTGGCGGGGGCGATTCCGCACTGGACTGGGCACTGAAACTGGTCGATATCGCCGAATCCGTCATCCTGCTCCACCGGCGTGAAGAATACCGTGCCGCCCCGGCTTCCGTCACCAAAATGAAAGGCCTGTGCGAAGAATACTGTATGCAGGCACTGACCGGACAGGTATCGGGTTTTGAGGAAAAAGACGGCAAGCTCACCGAAATCAAGGTCACCGGGCTGGATGGCGTCACCCGGCGCATCCCGCTGGATTGCCTGCTCGTCTTCTTCGGCCTTTCGCCGAAACTGGGGCCGATTGCCGACTGGGGCCTGGAAATCGACCGCCGCCAGATCGTCGTCGACACCGAAAAATTCCAGACCAATATCCCGGGAATCTTTGCCGTGGGCGACATCAACATTTATCCCGGCAAGAAAAAACTGATCCTGTCAGGTTTCCATGAAGCCGCGCTGGCTGCCTTTGCCGCTGCGCCTTTCGTGTTTCCGGAAAAGAAAGTCCATCTCCAATACACGACGACTTCCCCCAAACTGCACAAGGTTCTGGGTGTTGAAACGCCCAATTTCGATTAGGCCGGAAAAATGTTCCGTAAAGCCGTTGGCACTATGCTAACGGCTTTTTTGTTTCTGATATAAAATTCCCGCGATAACATCAGTGTCACCAAGCCTGTGGAAATACCAAACGGAAAAAATTCGAAAACGATAGGCCTCATTCTGGATTTGCTGCCGCAAACCCAGTGTACCCGTTGTGGTTTTGAAAGCTGTCATGCCTACGCTACAGCCATTGTGGAAAACGGTATCCCTATCAACCGTTGCCCTACCGGCGGTCAATCCGGCATAAAAAGACTTGCCGGACTCCTGCAATGCGAAGAATTGCCTTCCGATACGGGCTTTGGCGAGGAAAGACCTTATTCGATCGCCGTCATCGACGAATCGAAATGTACCGGCTGTACCCTCTGCATTCAGGCATGCCCTGCCGACGCCATTATCGGTACCGGCAAAATGATGCATACCGTCATAAACGATTACTGCACCGGGTGTGAACTGTGCATCCCCAAATGCCCCGTCGATTGCATCAGCCTGAAAAACGTATCCGGTGAAAAACCGTTTTCTGCAGTCTGGGATACCCGACACGCCAACGGTGCGCGCATGCGCTTCGAGCGGAGACAGCAGCGGTTGCTGGATGAAAAGGCGCGGCTGGACCGTCTGGCTCCCGATATTCAGCCCGGACAGTCTGCTCCTGTAAAAGCGACTGACAAAAAATCGGAGCTCGTCAAGAAGGCACTCGAACGCGCCCGTGCAAAAGCCAGTGCATACAGGCGACCATCCTGAATGCCTGTTTCCCTTGTATCCTGAAAAGGCATTTGCCTGCCTGATTCCCAAAAAAGTGGCATCATGATGGCTTCGTTTGAATTTCTTACCCAAAAGACAAATGACGCCAAAAAAAATAGTAGAAATGTTCGAACGCTTCAAGAAAGCGAATCCCGACCCACGATCCGAACTGCAATTTGCGACGCCTTACGAACTGCTCGTTGCCGTCATGTTATCCGCACAGGCAACCGACATATCCGTCAACAAGGCAACCGAGAAACTGTACCCGGTCGCCAATACGCCGGAATCCATCATTGCACTGGGTGTCGAGGGACTGAAGTCTTACGTCAGGACGATCAACCTGTACCCGACAAAATCGAAAAACATCATCCGCATGTCGGAAATACTGCTGGAAAAACACGATGGGGAAGTCCCTGCCGACCGCGAGGCGCTTGAAGCCCTTCCGGGCGTCGGCCGCAAGACGGCGAACGTCGTCCTGAATACGGCATTCAACCAGATGACGATGGCCGTCGACACGCATATTTTCCGTGTGTCGAACCGGACCGGCCTGGCTCCCGGGAAAAACGTGCTGGAAGTGGAAAAAGGGCTCGTGAAGGTCATCCCCCCAAAATACATGATGAATGCCCATCACTGGCTCTTGCTGCATGGCCGCTATGTCTGCAAGGCCAAGAATTTCCAGTGTTCAAGCTGCATGATCAACGACCTTTGCGGCTTCCCGGACAAGACAACGGCAGCAGAATGACATCCT
>JAEYIG010000049.1 GCA_023409175.1 Pseudomonadota bacterium | reverse complement strand
TATACGTTCAAACGCGGCAGCTATGTTGTCGACGTTGACCAGAAAGTCACCAATCTTACCGGTGAACCGATCAATGCTTCCCTGTATTTGCAACTGCTTCGTGACAGCGAAAGACCGGAAGGACAGTCCCGGTTCATCAGTACCTTTACGGGCCCGGCGGTTTATTCTGCAGAAGACAAATTCCAGAAAATCAAATTCGATAATATTGGTGAAGGAAAAATGGATCACGCGACCAAGACCGACAATGGCTGGGTCGGTATGGTTCAGCATTATTTCGTTTCCGCCTTCATTCCGCAGGACAAAGTCGCCCGCGAAAACTATACGAAAAAAGTGGGTGAGAACCTGTACGCTATCGGAACGGTTATTCCGCTGGGTACGATCGCTCCACATGCCAGCGCTTCCAACGACACCAGATTGTATGTCGGTCCACAGGAATCCAAATTGCTGGAAAAAACCGCTCCTGGCCTTGAACTCGTCAAGGATTATGGCTGGCTGACGATCATCGCCAAACCGATCTTCTGGCTCATGACCCATATTCACAATGAAGTGGGCAATTGGGGCTGGACCATTATTCTGTTGACCTGTCTTATCAAGCTGGTTTTTGCACCGCTTTCTGCCGCCAGCTATCGCAGTATGGCGAAAATGAAGCAGTTCACGCCAAGAATCACGGAACTCCGTGAACGATACAAAGACGACAAGCAGCGCATGAACAAGGAATTGATGGGCTTGTACAAGGCCGAGAAAATCAATCCGTTGGGTGGCTGTCTGCCTGTTGTCGTCCAGATCCCTGTCTTCATTTCCCTGTACTGGGTGCTTCTCGCCAGCGTTGAAATCAGAAACGCGCCATGGCTTGGATGGATTCAGAATCTGGCTGCACCTGATCCTTATTACATTTTGCCGATCATTATGGCCGGTTCGATGTTCATCCAGCAGAAGATGAGCCCGCCGCCACCTGATCCGATGCAGGCCAAGATGATGATGTTCCTGCCGATCGCATTTTCGATTACGTTCTTCTTCTTCCCGTCCGGTCTGGTTCTGTACTGGGTAGTCAATAACCTCTTGTCGATTGCGCAGCAGTATTACATTACGAGGAAGTATGGCAATGTGCAAACGAAGAAGTCAGCCTGATACCTGATTTCCCCTGATAAAAAAGCCCGTGCATGCATGGGCTTTTTTGTGAGCAAACTGCGGATTCATCAATGATTTGGTTATTTGATCTCGACAATACCCTGCATAACGCATCTTTTTCGATTTTCCCCAAAATCAGCGAAAACATGAACGCTTATTTTGCTGAAAAATATGGTGAAGAAGGGAAGATGCTGACGCCGGAAGAAGCTGACGGTCTTCGTATCGATTTCTGGAAGCGTTTCGGCGCGACATTACTTGGAGTCAGCAGGGTCTATGACCAGAATGCCAGAAATTTTCTGGAACGTGCACACCGGTTCGAGGATCTGGATTCGATGATTTATGCTGAAAGAGGATTGGCGGCTTTATTCAGGCGTTTGCCGGGTAGGAAAATCCTTTTGACGAATTCAGCCAACAGATATTCCAAAGAAGTGCTGGGCATCATGGGATTGCTCCCGTTTTTCGATTCGCACATCTCAATAGAATCGATGAGGGTGCATGGAAAACTTGAACCGAAACCATCACGGAAATTCTTACGTAAATTGCTGACGCGTGAAAAAGTCCGGCCTTCTGAATGCATCCTGGTGGAGGATAATTCACATATTCTGAAGGAAGCGAAATCCGTTGGAATAAGAACGGTTCTTGTCACACAATACTTGAATGCCAGTCGGGATTCGCGGGATGCTTATCCTGTAGTGCAAAGAAAAGTGCCATTTTCAAGACCCCGGTATGTGGACCTGAAAATTTCATCCGTGCGTCAGCTGTCACGACGTTTAAACCGTATTCATTAATTTTTTTCATATTCTATTCATCATGGCAACAACCAAATCCGGAGAAAGAAAATTACAAATCCTGCAGGCTCTCGCGCAAATGCTGGAACAACCGCGAAGCGAGAAAATCACGACGGCGGCACTGGCTAGACATCTTTCCATATCCGAAGCTGCCCTGTACCGGCATTTTGCAAGCAAGGCACAGATGTTTGAAGGATTGATTGAATTCATCGAATCGAGCATATTCGGCCTGATCAACCAGATTGATGAAAAGGAAGAAAATGGCTTGTTGCAGGCACAGTCCGTTGCCATGCTTGTTCTCAATTTTGCCGAAAAGAATCCAGGCATGACCCGGGTCATGACTGGAGACGCATTGATCAATGAAGATGCCCGCTTGCAGTCCAGAATGAACCAGTTTTTCGACCGAGTCGAACTTGCATTGAAACAGAGCATGAAAATCGCTTCGACTCAGGGGCAATTCCTGGAAGAAAACGTCAATTCAAGAAGCAAGCTGATGATGAGCTATCTGATCGGGCGCCTGTTCCGTTTCGTCAAAACACAGTTCAAACAGACCCCGACTGACGACATGGCGTCGCAGATCAATTTCATTTTGAGCTGACAGGCTGTGATTTCTGATTGCAGAAACAAATAACTTCTTGTTATTGTTATTCCTGCTCACCTCATGCCAACCCATTATTGTTGTCTGTTTTTTTCCTTCATGCAGGAGCAGCGCTGAGGATATTCGTTTCAGGGAGTTGACGATATGCTGGTAATAATTATCGCTCTGGTCACCGGTTTTATTGCCGGTTGTCTATTGGACCGGTTAACGTCGCGTATCGTTCTCTATATAAACAGAAAAGAAGCCTCTGCAGAAATCGGGGCCATTACCTGTCCACCAGTATCTCAGGATTCTTCGGGCAATCCGTTCTCTGAAAACACTGTTTCCGGGTTTTGGGACACGTATCATTGTCCATCCGTCAACTACGTTCCGGATGGGAGCGCTTACAAAAGGACAGCCTGTATAGCCATGATATCGTCCCTGTTGACAGGATTGACGATATGGCAATACGGTGTCACGTTTCCAGGACTGGCGGCTTCAGTTTGTCTTTGTTTTCTGATTGTTTTAGGCTTGACTGATTCAAGGACAGGTTATCTTCCGGATTGCCTGACTTATCCGTTTTTGTGGATGGGGCTTCTCGTCAATATAAAATCGGCTTTTGTTCCGCTCGATATTGCTGTTATAAGTGCTGTCGCCGCCTGGCTGATTTGTTGTGCCTCGAATGCATTATTCAGGCTGGTCGCCGGAAACGATGGATTGGGGCGCGGCGACTTCAAGATGATTGCGGCATTGGGAGCCTGGTTTGGTTGGGAATCTTTGATTCTTGTTGTTATCATGGCATCCCTTATGGCCATTGTGTCAGGAGTCACCAGAATGCTTAAAGGACGACTTGGCTTTGAACAGAATTTTCCGTTCGGACCCTATCTGGCGATTGCCGCTGTGCCGGTTCTTTTATTTGGAAGTCTGTTAATGCAGACCCTGAATGATTTTTCTTAAATTTTTGATGAAGAATTTGCCTAAAATGAGTTATAAGGATTTTTCAATCGGTTTGACTGGCGGAATCGGCAGTGGAAAAACCATGGTGGCAGATTTATTTGCCGAGTTGGGTGCCTCGGTTGTGGATACAGATGAAGTGGCCCGGAATCTGACCGTGTCAGGAGGGGCCGCAATCGAACCGATAAGGAAAGAATTCGGAGAGAAATTCATTCAGCCGGACGGGGCAATGAACCGTTCGCTGATGCGGGAATTGGTATTTTCCAGACAAAAAGAGCGTTTGAAACTGGAAGCGATACTGCATCCCCTGATCAGGAAAGTGTCATTGGAGTCGGCAGAGGCAGCAACGGGGACTTACGTCATTTTCGTTATCCCGCTGTTAGTCGAATTACCGATATGGAATGGTTTGGGCACGCGGATTCTGACAGTGGATTGTCCGGAAGAATTACAGATTGAACGGGTCATGAAGCGAAACAACATGAGCCGTGAACAGGTTAAGGCCATTATGGCGACACAGGCAACACGGCAGCAGCGGCTGGCTGTAGCCGACGATGTCATCGTAAATGACCGAAGCATCGAAGAGGTTCGGCAAGAAGTGGTTATTTTGCATGCAAAATATACAAAAATGGCGAAGAAAACCGATTAATGAGCCTGCTTTGTTTGTATTTTTTTAATGCTTCGTTCAGAATCTTACTTAAATGAAACATCGGAATTGAAAGAGGAATCATTTTGATAACTTACGAATACCCTTTCAACGAACGTATCCGCACCCTGCTGCGGCTTGAAGATTTGCATGAAAGATTCAATTTTTTCCTGCATCAGAATCATGCCTTGCAGCATCACGTCGCGTTAACACTTGTTTTCGAAATGCTTGAAGTGGCGACCCGGACGGATTTGAAATCGGATCTGCTTCAGGAACTCGAACGTCAGAAACAGATTCTGGTGGGATACCGCGCACATCCGAATATTCAGAAAGACGTCCTTGACGACGTACTGCGCGAAATCGACCAGGTCAGCGCGGCACTCGTCAATACGCTCGGAAAGACAGGCCAGAGTATCCGTGAAAACGAATGGCTGATGAGTGTCCGGGGAAGGACAATGATTCCCGGAGGGGCCTGCGAGTTTGACCTGCCATCCTATTATGCGTGGCAGCACAGGACGACGGAAGACCGTTATAAAGATATCCAGAACTGGTTTGCACCGATGGTGTCGCTTCTGGACGCGGTCGGACTGGTTTTGCGTTTGTTACGGGCCTCAGGCGTCCAGTTCAAGGTGGTTGCCGAATCGGGAAGCTACCAGCAGATGCTTCAGGGAAAAGTCCACCAGATGCTGCGTATCAATGTTGAAGAAAAGAGTGGCGCGATTCCTGAAGCGTCAGCTAACAAATATATGTTGTGGATACGTTTTACCAAACAGGACGGCGATTTGAAGCCCAAATTGCTGGAAGAAGACGTATCATGTGAATTGACTTTGTGCTGATATGGTTACCATTGTTAAATGTCCGGTTTGTGGTAAAGACGTTGAATGGAAAGAGACGAATGTCTTTCGTCCTTTCTGCTCGGAACGTTGCAAACAGATTGATCTTGGAGCCTGGGCGGATGAACAATACAAAGTGCCCGGTTCTGCAGAAGATGAAAACGACAGCGAAAATCCTGTTTAGGCTTGACCGATGCCGTATCTTGTTTTTAAATAACGCTTATCACTTGATAAGTTAAATCACTTAAGTAATAATCTGCACTATGTGCAAAACAGTCCATTCAGCAGTTATTCTCCTCACCTTGCGCTGGCGTAAGCCTGTCGCCTGATATCCTCTTGCGCCTTTCGTGCGCGCAGCACTCCTTTGTTTTTGACGGCTTTAGATTTTTGCCATCATCATTTGCACGAATCATTTCTCTTTTTACATACATGCAAGGTGACGATCATGTTACTGATGATTGATAATTACGATTCGTTTACGTACAACCTGGTTCAATATTTCGGTGAGTTGGGAATTGACGTCCGGACTTACCGGAACGATGAGATTACACTCGATGAGATCGAGAAACTCGATCCCGACCATATCTGCATTTCCCCTGGGCCGAAAACTCCTTTTGAAGCGGGCATATCCCTGGATGTCCTGAAACATTTTGGCGGCAAGAAACCGCTCTTCGGGGTCTGTCTTGGCCATCAGTCCATCGGTGCGGCCTTCGGCGGGAAAGTGATCCGTGCCAAACAGGTCATGCACGGCAAGACATCTCCCGTTTTTCACACGAATGAAGGCGTTTTCCGGGGACTGCCAAATCCTTTTACCGTAACCCGATACCATTCGCTGGCAATCGAACGGGAAACCTTGCCGGAATGCCTTGAAATGACGGCATGGACAGAAGACGGCGAAATCATGGGTGTACGCCACAAGGAATATGCCATTGAAGGAGTGCAGTTCCATCCTGAATCCATCCTGTCCGAAGAGGGTCACGCCCTGCTCAGAAACTTTATTGCGGAATAATCATGACATCCAGTATCAAACCCCAGGAAGCGCTTTTAAGATGCATCGAACATCGGGAAATTTTCCACGATGAAATGCTGTCCCTCTTCCGAAGCATCATGAGCGGTGAAATGACACCTGTCATGATTGCAGCGTTGACGGTCGGTTTTCGTGTGAAAAAGGAAACTGTCGGTGAAATCGCCGCTGCCGCAGAAGTGATGCGCGAGTTTTCTCTCAAGGTCAAAGTCAGGGACACTGAAAACCTTCTCGATATTGTCGGCACCGGCGGAGACGGCGCGCATACCTTCAATATTTCAACCGCGTCCATGTTTGTTGCCGCTGCCTGTGGCGCCAAGGTCGCCAAACACGGTAGCCGGAGCGTCTCGTCTTCATCGGGAAGCGCCGATTTGCTCGAAGCGCTGAACGCGAATATCAACCTGACTCCGGAACAGATTGCCGAATCCATCGACAATGTCGGTATCGGCTTCATGTATGCGCCGAATCACCATTCCGCGATGAAACATGCCAAGGCCGTTCGGGAAGAACTGGGTGTCAGGACGATTTTCAATATTCTCGGGCCTTTGACGAATCCGGCTTATGCCGACAATATGATGATGGGTGTTTTCCATCCCGATCTGGTCGGCATTCAGGTGCGCGTATTGCAGAAAATGGGCGTCAAACGGGCTTTGGTCGTATGGGGACGGGACAATCTGGATGAAGTGTCACTGGGTGCAAGCACGCTGGTCGGTGAACTGTCCGATGGGAAAGTCCGTGAATATGACATCCACCCGGAAGATTTCGGTTTGAGGATGTATGCCAGCCGCAATTTTGAAGTCGCCAATGCAGAGGAATCGAAAAAAATCGTTATTGATGCATTGAACAACAAGGCCACTCCCGCTACCGATATCATTGCACTGAATGCCGGGGCAGCCCTTTACGCAGCAGGCAAGGCTTCCTCGATTGCCGATGGCCTTGCCCAGGCACAGGCGGCCATCAAATCAGGCGCCGCCCGTATGAAGCTCGACCAGTTCGTCGGCTTCACGCAATCGGTCAACGACAAATAACGGATGGGAACATGTCTGACATTCTGAAAAAAATACTTTCCGTCAAAGCACTGGAAATCGATTCAGCCAAAAAAAAGGAATCGTTTGCCGCCTTGCGAAACAGGGTCGAAAAAGAGATTGACATGAAAGGAATCCGTCGTGATTTCGAGGGATCGCTCCGCGGGAAAATTGAGAAAGGACTGCCCGGAGTCATTGCCGAAGTCAAGAAAGCATCCCCTTCAAAAGGCGTGATCCGTGAAGCTTTTTATCCGGCTGAAATCGCAAAAAGCTATGAAAAACATGGCGCAGCGTGTTTGTCAGTACTCACTGACAAGGATTTTTTCCAGGGATCGCCTGATTATCTTGTTGAGGCCAAAGCGGCTTGCTCGCTGCCTGTATTGCGGAAAGATTTCATGATTGACCCCTATCAGGTTTATGAGGCAGGGGCCTGGGGAGCTGACTGTATCCTCCTGATTGTCGCCGCCTTGTCCGACAGCCAGATGGCAGAACTTGAAACATGCGCTTACGAATTGGGAATGAACGTTCTGGTGGAGGTCCATAATGCCGAAGAACTGGAGCGGGCGCTGACATTGAAGACGAGCCTTCTGGGCATCAATAACCGTGATCTGAGAACCTTCAGGACATCTATCCAGAACACAATCGACCTGTTGCCCGGTTTACCGGAAGACAAGCTCGTCGTAACGGAATCCGGTATTTTGCAAAGGGAAGACGTCCGGAAAATGCGGCAGGCAGGCGTCAATGCCTTTCTGGTCGGAGAGGCATTCATGCGTGCCGAAGAACCGGGTGAAGAACTCGCCAAACTGTTTGCCTGACAGAACGGCTCATCAGGCAAACAGGGCATCGTTTTTTAATCCGACTGGTGAAGCCATAGTTGTCTGGCTTCTTTCATTTGAGGCGTTTCGTCTTTCGACAAGGTCAGGATGTATTTCGGGATGTTCTCGTCGGCAAGAATGACTTCGAACTTCATCAGTTCGTCCCTGCGGAATACGAAAGCCTCGACTTTTTCGCCGATGGCATATCGGGCAAGCTGCTTTTCAAGGTTTGCCGCAGGGTTTTCCGAAGACACCCTCAGGCCATCAATGGCAAGCAGAACGTCTCCGGCCGAAATCCCCGCACGGTGAGCAGGGCCGCCTTCGAAGACGTGTGTGACGACACAATCGTTTCCCGAACGTTTGACGCGAATGTCCAGTCCCGGTTTTGCATCAATGTTGGCATCGTTCATCGAAATGCCGAATTTCACAAAAAGATCTGCCAAAGGTATTTCGACGGTTCCATAAATGTATTTCCGGAAAAATTCCTGCAAATCCAGCCCGCTGATTTCTTCAATGGTCGCCTCGGCTTCCATATCGGTAATCCCGTTGCCGCCGATATCGTAAAAATCGCGTCCGTACTGAAGCCATAAAGCCCGCATGACATCGTCAAGCGATTTGCGGTTGTCCGTGCCGAGCCGGATCGTCAGATCAAGCGCGAGTGCGACAAGAGACCCCTTGGTGTAATAGCTGACCAATGCATTCGGCGTGTTTTCATCCTGCCGGTAATATTTGATCCAGGCATCGAAACTGGCGTCTGCAATACTTTGTTTGAAACGCCCACGTCCTCGCCAAACATTATTGATTGTCTGGGCTATCTGGTGCAAGTAAGTGCTTACATCAGTTATGCCTGAACGGATAATGGTCAGATCGTCGTAATAGCTGGTGAAGCCTTCGAACATCCATAACAGGCGCGTGTAGGTTTCCTGCTGGAGATCGTAGGGAGCGAAAACAGCCGGCTTGATTCTCTTGACGTTCCACGTATGAAAATATTCGTGGCTGCACAGGCCGAGAAATTGCAGATAATCCTCGTCGATTTTCTGCGGGTTCTCTGTCCTGTTTCTGGATGGCAGCGACGATCTTGAACAAAGCAGGGCGGTTGACGCACGGTGTTCCAGACCCCCATACCCGTTCTTGACGACCATGATCAGGAACACATACCGCGAAACCGGAGCCTTCTTTGATTCAGGTTCGAAAAAAGCGATTTCGGTTTCACAGATCTTTTTAAGGTCGCTTTCAATCCTTTCCAGATCCAGATTGGGTACGTTTCCTGTAATGGCGATTTCGTGGAGAACACCGCAGGCCTCGAACTGGCCGAGAATGAAATTGCCCATTTCGACAGGCGAGTCGATCAGCTCATCGTAATCCTTGGCGATATACGTGCCGAATCCGTAACGGGGAGCCTTATCCTCCGGAAGGGCCGTTGCCACTCTCCAGGTCAAGGCATCTGGAGAATCCGGTTTCTTGATATCGACGACATGAGGCCGGTTTTCCAGTCCGACAGCCTGAAGAAAAACGCTCGATCCATTGAAAAAAGCATGGGTCTGATCAACATGAGCCGACCGGACGGACAAATCCCAGGCGTACACTTCATAGCTGAGCGACACCGGTCCGTCACAGGGATCGGCCTGCCAGGTATGTTTGTCGATTTTGGTCAGCCGGATCGGCCTGTTCCGGTCGCTGGCGCGGATCTGGACGATATTCCTGGCGAATTCCCGGATCATGTAGCTACCCGGAATCCAGGCAGGCAACCTGAATAGTTGCCCATTCCTGTCCGGGTCGCTTACCGTCATCGACACCCGGAACAGATGGCCGTTCAGATCGAAGGGTTCAATGCAATACTGGATAGCTTGTGTCATGGCATGTCAGTCAATATCAGTCCGTTTAAAGAATGGGCGCCAGCCACTGGGCAATCTGTTCTTCCGTTACGTTTCTTCTTTTAGCCATATCGCTTACCTGATCTTTTCCGATTTTGCCGATCGTGAAGTAATGGGCATCAGGATGGGCGAAATAAAAACCGGTAATGGAAGCGGTCGGCAACATGGCATAGGATTCCGTCAGGCTCATCCCGATGTCCTCGCAGCGCAACAACCTGAAAAGATCGTCTTTTACAGTGTGTTCCGGACATGACGGATATCCTGGCGCAGGCCGAATGCCCCTGTATTGTTCCCTGATAAGCTCTTCGTTCGACAACTTCTCATCCGACGAATATCCCCACAGGTCCTTCCTGACCAGTTCATGGAGATATTCAGCCAGTGCTTCAACCAACCGGTCGGCAAGCGCCTTCAGCATGATAGCGTCATAATCGTCAAGGGATGCATCGAATTGCTCAAGATGCTTTTCGATACCCAATCCGGCCGTGACGCCGAACATGCCGATATAGTCCTTGATGCCCGACGATTTCGGAGCGATGAAATCAGACATACACTGGTTTGGACGGGCGGCGCCATCAATGACTGGCTTTTCGTTTTGCTGTCTGACCCCGTAATACGTGAAGGCAACGTCTGTCCGTGATTCGTCCGTATAAATTTCGATATCGTCGTCATTGACGCTGTTGGCCGGCATGAGCGCCAACGTGGCGTTTGCGGTCAGCCATTTTCCCCTGATCAGTTTTTCAAGCATCTCCTGACCGTCGGCAAAAACCTTTCTGGCGGTTTCTCCGTGAACGGCATCGTTCAGGAGGGCCGGATAGGTCCCTGACAGATCCCAAACCCTGAAAAACGGAGACCAGTCGATATATTTGGCGAGTGTCGCCAGATCGATATTCCGCAGGAAGCGCTGTCCCAGATAAGTCGGTTTTTTGGGTGCGTTAGAACCGTCAAACGATAACTTCGCCTTATTCTTGCGCGCCTCATCGATAGGCAGCAGTTTCTGGGGTTTTTTCTGGGCGTGCAATTCGCGGATATGCTCGTAATCGTCCGACAGAACCTTGAGATATTTCTCACGGATACTGTCTGAAAGCAGTGCCTGAATGACCGTCACTGTTCTTGATGCATCTGTCACATGGACGACAGGGCCTTCATAATTCGGTGCAATCTTGATGGCAGTGTGCGTTTTGCTGGTAGTCGCTCCGCCAATGAAAAGCGGAATGTTGCGTTCCTTGAAATAGTCATCGCGCTGCATTTCACTGGCGACATGCATCATTTCTTCCAGAGAGGGTGTAATGAGGCCTGACAGGCCGATGGCGTCGGCGTTGACTTCCTTGGCCTTGGCCAGGATTTCCTCGCAAGGAACCATGACGCCCAGATTGATGACTTCAAAGTTATTGCATTGCAGGACAACGGCAACGATGTTCTTGCCGATATCATGGACGTCGCCCTTGACGGTCGCGATCACGATTTTGCCGTTGGACTGGCTGCTGCCGCTCAGGCGTTTTTCTTCCTCGATATAGGGGACAAGATGGGCGACTGCCTGTTTCATGACGCGAGCCGATTTGACGACCTGAGGCAGGAACATCTTGCCTTGTCCGAACAGGTCGCCGACCGCGTTCATCCCGTCCATCAAAGGGCCTTCGATCACTTCAATAGGCTT
>JAEYIG010000256.1 GCA_023409175.1 Pseudomonadota bacterium | reverse complement strand
GCGTCGTCACGATGGATTATGCGGCAGAAATGGCTGACATTTTCGTGACCTGTACCGGTAACTATCATGTCATCACTCACGACCATATGGTCAAGATGAAGGATCAGGCCATTGTCTGCAATATCGGACACTTCGACAACGAAATCGACGTTGCCTCGATGAAGCAATATGGATGGGAAAACATCAAGCCTCAGGTCGATCACATCATTCTTCCGAATGGCAACCGTATTATTCTTCTGGCTGAAGGCCGTCTGGTCAATCTCGGTTGTGGAACGGGACATCCTTCCTATGTCATGAGTTCGTCCTTTGCCAATCAGACGATTGCACAGATTGAACTGTTCAACAATACCAAGGCCTATCCTGTCGGCGTTTATACATTGCCGAAACATCTGGATGAAAAAGTGGCCCGTCTGCAATTGAAGAAATTGAATGCCGTTCTGACGGAACTGACGGATAAGCAGGCCGAATATATCGGAGTCATGAAGGAAGGTCCGTACAAACCGAACCACTACAGATATTAATCATTGTCAAAATGTGCGCAGAATTCATTCTGCGTCATTTTAGCCAGGCGAATTTTGGATATGATGCTCATACATTATTCGAAAACCCGTTTGAAGTCTGAATAAATATTCCATCACTCTTGGGAGGGGAATCATGCGTATTCTCATCGTCTGGCTGATTAATACGGTTGCTTTGCTCGTTTTACCCTATCTGATGACGTCGATCCGGATTTCCGGTTTCTGGACTGCGCTGATTGCGGCGCTGGTTCTGGGGCTGGTGAATGCTTTGATCCGTCCGATTCTCGTTGTGTTGACTTTGCCGGTAACGCTGGTGACATTGGGTCTTTTTATTTTTGTCATCAATGGACTGCTGTTCTGGCTGGTTTCCAGGCTCGTTGACGGTTTTTATGTCAGCGGTTTCTGGGCTGCGATAGGAGGGGCATTGCTGTACAGTATCATTTCGTGGGCGCTGTCCACTTTGTTATTGAAGAACTAAATGCCATTTCAAAAAAGTTTCAGTATTGAAGTCTTTCCGCCAAAAACACCGGAAGGCATCGGGAATTTGCGAAAAACACGTGCGGAGTTAGCCGCATTATCGCCGAGATATTTCTCGATCACTTACGGTGCGGGCGGATCGACGCAGCAGGGTACACATAATATCGCTCTGGAAATCCAGAATGAGGGATTTGAGGCTGCTCCCCACATCACCTGTATCGGAACGACACGTGAATCGGTCCTGGAAAGGTTGAATGAGTGTCGTTCCAATGGAATAAAACATATTGTCGCACTCCGGGGTGATTTGCCCAGCTCTTATGGAGTGTTGGGTGAATTCCGTTATGCCAATGAGCTGGTTGAATTTATCCGTGATGAAACGGGAGGCTGGTTCCATATAGACGTGGCCGCTTATCCTGAAATGCATCCTCAGGCGAAGTCTTTGCAGGATGACGTCAGTAATTTTGTCCGTAAGGCCCGGGCTGGTGCGGATGCAGCTATTACCCAATATTTTTATAATGCTGATGCCTACTTCCGTTTCATGGAAAATGTGCAGAAGGCTGGCGTGGATATTCCGGTTATTGCCGGAATTATGCCGATTACCAATTTCAAGCAACTGGCACAATTTTCCGATATGTGCGGCGCAGAAATTCCAAGATGGATTCGTCTCAGACTGGAAAATTACGGTGACGATCTTGATTCGATCCGTGCATTTGGTCTTGATGTCGTGACAGAACTATGTGAACAGTTATTGGCGGGCGGAGCGCCCGGTCTTCACTTTTACAGTTTGAATAAGGCGGCAACCACCAAAGAAATCTGGAATCGCCTGAAATTGCATGAGAGAAAAGAAATCGGCTCCGACAAAAAAGCCGAAGCCGTAGAAGTCTGAAGAAATGGTGTCCTTTGACGGGCACCATTTTTTTATGCCTTGCGATCCGCCTCTACTTCAACGGGGCGCAATTTCGCAGCCAGTTTGTCCAAAACACCATTGACGAATTTATGTCCGTCAATGCCGCCAAATGACTTCGTCAGTTCCACGGCTTCGTTTATGACAACACGGTAAGGGATCTCAATATGATTGGCAAGCTCGAATGCACCGAGAATCAGAATGGCATGTTCGACCGGTGACAGTTCTTCAAGGGGGCGGTCGATATGGGGCGCGATTTCTTCGCGTAATTTGTCTGCCTGTGCAATGCTTCCAGACAAAAGTGTAACGAAATGACCAGTATCGGCCTTGTCGAACCCGTGGGCCTGTCGGATATGTTCAATGATGACAGGGGCGTCATCACGATTCAATAGCCATTCATACAAACCCTGTAAAGCGAATTCCCTCGAACGATGCCGGGGGGAACGGTTTTTGGACGGATTGGCATGGACTGATTTAGTATTCATTTTAATAATGCAAGAGATGACACAAAGGAAAATGCTTTGTGAAAGTGTTATTGATCGCTTTCTTCGGGTGGTTCCAGTTCGTCGATTGCCATGACAAGGTTCGCCATCTCAACGGCGACACGGGCGGCCTCAGTGCCTTTTTCAACCATACGCGCTTCAGCCTGTTCATCCGTATAGGTTGTCAGGATAGCATTGGCAATCGGCATGTCGAAGTCAAGGGCAACACGTGAAATCCCGGCAGCGGATTCATTGGAAACCAGTTCGAAATGATAGGTTTCACCCTTGATGATCCCGCCGACGGCGATCAGGGCATCGAATTGCTGTGATTCGGCCATTTTCTGAAGTGCTGTCGGAATTTCCAGCGCTCCCGGAACAGTGGCGACAAGAATGTCTTCATCGGCAACGCCGAGCCGTTTAAGTTCAGCCAGACAGGCGCCTAAAAGCCCACGGCAGATTTCTTCGTTAAAGCGGGACTGAACAATACCGATTCTCAGATCCTGGCCTTGAAGATCAATTTCAAAAGTGTTGACTGTCATCATCGTTCTCCTTGGTCGTGGATGAAGTTAAATATCTTTGCTGTCCAGATACCCGGTTATGTCGAGATTGAAGCCGGTTGTCATGGA
>JAEYIG010000202.1 GCA_023409175.1 Pseudomonadota bacterium | reverse complement strand
GTACTGGATGGCAGGACCGACAGCTCCTTCAGGTGGTGACGGGAATGCCGATAATGCCCATAACAGTACGGAAGTCGCGAAAATGATGGTACTGACCCGGACCAGAAAAATACGTGCCCGTATCCATAATCCAATGGCAATGTTCCTGATTTGAGGGAGGTGGTAGGAAGGAAGTTCCATCAGGAGAGGCTGGTATTCGTTTTTCCCGACAAGCCGCTTCATGACCCACGCAACCAGAATGGCCGCAATGATGCCGCAGATATAAAGACAGAAAAGAACGAGGCCCTGCAGATTGAAAAGGCCTATGGCCTTGTTGGGTATGAAAGCACCGATAATCAGCGAATAGACAGGCAGCCGTGCCGAACAGGTCATGAGGGGTGCAATCAGGATGGTAATGATCCGGTCTTTCCGGTTTTTGATGGTCCGGGTTGCCATGATACCCGGAACGGCACAGGCAAAACTGGAAAGCAGTGGAATGAAAGCATGACCGGAAAGGCCGATACTGCTCATCAGCTTGTCGAGCATGAAAGCCGCGCGAGGGAGGTATCCCGATTCTTCAAGAACCAGAATGAAGAAAAACAGTATCAGAATTTGCGGAAGAAAAACGACTATGCTGCCCATTCCGGCAATAATGCCGTCCACGACCAGACTGCGTAAAATTCCGTCAGGAAGAATGGTCGTAAAAAGAGTCCCGATACTTTCAATTCCCGTCTCGAGCCATTCCTTGGGAAGTTCCGCCCAGCTGAAAACAGCCTGAAACATGAAAAATAGAATGGCAAGAAGAATCGGGAATCCAAGAAGAGGATGCAGAACAAACGAATCAATTCGCTGATTCAGGGAATAGGTATCGGCATTTTTCCTGATGGCTGCGCCTAGTATCTTGTTGATGTCAGTCGGGACATTTTTTTTGGCAGCAGGCTCGCGGTTTAGCAGGTCTTCCGGTTTGTCCAGAATATCGAGAAGTGGCTTGATGCCTTCCGATTGGATGGCGGTGGTTTCGACAACAGGAATTCCCAGTTCTCTTTGCAAGACATCGAGATCGACAACCTGTCCGTTTTTTCTGGCAAGGTCAGTCATGTTCAACGCAAGGATTGTGGGATAGCCTAATTGAATGACATCCAGAATCAGTTTCAGGCTTCTTTTCAGATTCGTCGCATCGGCAACGAAAACGATCAGGTCGATGGGAATATCTTTTGTCTTGTCGATAAGGGCGCTGCGCGTAATCTCTTCGTCTTGTGAAAGTGGCGTCAGACTATATATGCCGGGCAGGTCGATAATATGAAACTCTCGGCCGGCTTCTGTGGTCAGTGAACCTTCCTTTCGCTCTACCGTGACACCCGCATAATTGGCAACTTTCTGGTGTGAACCGGTGAGACGGTTGAAAAGAGCCGTTTTTCCACAATTAGGATTGCCGATCAGGGCAATGGAAAGAGGGAGATTCATTTTGAATGATTTTTTCGGGCCTGATCAGATGGTGTCGTTGGCGGCCTGAACGATGCGGACTTTTTCAGCTTCCGAGCGACGGAGAGCAAAAATGGAATTGCCTACACGGATAGCCATAGGGTCTCTGCCGGGAAAAGCCTCGGCGTGGACAGATATTTTTTCTCCGGGCAAAAAACCAAGTTCTTGCAAACGCCCCTTGATGGAAAGGGCTTCATCATCGTCTGCGAAACCGATAATGATGGCTGAATCGCCTTTTCTGAGTTGGGCCAGATTGTCAATCGGCACATCTACAGTGGCAAATGGGTGTTTTAATAATGCAAGATTCATGAATTCATTGATCTAAATGATACTTATTCTCAATTATAAACGTTTCTCTTTGTAAAATACAACCGGTGGGTCTAAGCTTGAGATAAAGTAAGCCGAATGAGCGGTAGACCCTACCTGAATGACATCGGAAAATGAGAAAAATATTCGCTTCCTGCCAGACATGGCTTGTGGGATTGTTTTTTATATTGGTGCTTCCAGCTTTTGCCGGTGAGTTGCCCCTACCTGTTCAATATGAGCTTCAGCAGGCAGGTATTCCCCAAAATTCTGTCGGGGTTTTAGTTGAACGGGTCGATTCGGATATTCCTGTCCTGACCCATAATGCCGATCTCCCTTTTGCTCCTGCATCGACGATGAAAGTGCTGACGACATATGCTGCACTGGAATTGCTTGGGCCGTCTTATATCTGGAAAACGGGGGCGTATATTTCGGGGAAACTGGAAGATGGCATTTTATATGGCGACCTGATAATAAAAGGAAGTGGTGAT
The DNA here is from genome assembly GCA_023409175.1 of Pseudomonadota bacterium. Classification (GTDB taxonomy): domain Bacteria; phylum Pseudomonadota; class Gammaproteobacteria; order Burkholderiales; family Burkholderiaceae_D; genus Oxalobacter. The sequence goes on along the minus strand of JAEYIG010000202.1, from coordinate 2,790 downwards.
CCGGTATTCTCGCAAAAAGATTTATGGCTTTTTATCCGCCAGATTCAGGATGCCGGATTACGAGATATCAGGGGAAGTGTCATTCTGGATAGAAGCGTGTTCCAAATGGAGCCGTTCGATGCGGCCGCATTCGATGGTGAACCTTTGAAACCTTATAACGCGGGGCCCGACGCTCTTCTTTTGAATGAATCGAAAATTGATGTAAGACTGATTCCGGATGAAGAGAAGAATACGGTAAAGGTGATTTTCGAACCCCGGATGGACGGCGTCAAAATTACACCGCCTCTCTTGTCGAATGCTGAATGTGATGAGTGGAAAAAAGACATCAGCCTTCAATTCGACGACCGGCATGCCATTTTTGACGGTGTCTATTCCACTGCCTGTGGAGAAAAATACTGGTCCGTCCATCCATACCAGATGAGCAATACCCGTTATTTTGAAAGTGCGTTTACCGCTCTCTGGAAGGAAGCTGGCGGCCGTTTCAGGGGGAAATTTATCGAGGGGCTATTGCCGTCAGACGCCCGGAAAATCGCCGAATGGAATTCCCCTGAACTGTCTTCTATCGTGTCGACGGTTAACAAACACAGCAATAATGTGATGGCACGTCAGTTATTGTTGACAGTCGGGTATCAGGGCTATGGTGAACATGCCGATGTCTCTCAAGGCATCAAGGCAATAAAAAACTGGCTTGGATCCAAAAATATTTCTTCCGGCGATCTCGTTATCGAAAATGGTTCAGGTTTGTCGCGGCAGGAAAGAATCTCTCCTTCAACGATGGGGAAAATTCTCAAAGCTGCCTTCCATTCTCCGGTCATGCCGGAGTTGATGGCGTCTTTTCCCATTGCCGGAAAAGATGGAACGATGTCAAAGCGCCTGAAAGAAGATGCGATTGCCGGAAAGGCTCATATCAAGACAGGTGCGATTGATAATGTCAGGGCAATTGCCGGATACGTTCTGGCAAAAAGCGGACAACGTTATGTGGTTGTCTGCATGGTCAATGATCCAAACGCAAAACTCTCACGTAACATGTTAAACGAGCTTTTGAACTGGACTTACGAGAATAACTGAGGATGAAATGAGCCTTCAGTTAAAGAGCCATGCCTTGGCGAAATAATAGACACCCATAATAAGAAAGAAGATGGCAAGGCCTCGCAGAAAGGTCGTCATCCATCCGGTTTTTTTAGGTTGTTTGTCCTGTGCCATTTTTGTCGACGGTTGATTGTGATCGGAAATTGCTTTTTCCGCGTGACGGATACTTCGTTTTTTTATGCCAGGGTGACATAGTCTGTTACATATCTTACAGTATATGTATAGGTTACCGTAAGCAAATCCGCTTTAATGTTTCTCATGAGATATTCTGATTGGAGAGAATCATGAAAAACAGCAAATTTTTTTCCTTTTTATGTGCGATGGCATTGGTTTCCGGTACTTTTCTTGTGCCTTCTACAGCCAATGCGGGACACTGGTCGGTCAATATCGGCGTCCCGGTTGTTGTGGCAGCGCCTGCACCTGCAGTTGTTTACAGTGCGCCGGTTGCCCCTGTCGTAACAGTTGTCCAGCCTGCTCCCGTCATATATCCCCGTGCCGGATATGTTATTACAAGGCATCCGTCCCATCATTATTACCGGGGAGGATACCGTGGTCGGCCACGCTATCATCATGGTCATCGTTAACGTGTCATCATATTACGGATAATGTGGTTTTTTTGTAAAAAGCGGCAATTGGCAGCGGCCGCTTTTGGCGCAAAAGGGTTTTGCCGCCATTTGGCGAGTATAATTGCGCGGAAATCAAATCAAATTGTTGTTTATCTGAAATAGGTGCGTTGACTTGTGTTGTTGTCTCTGACATAATTCGAGGTTCCTTGCGGAGAGGTGGCCGAGTGGTTAATGGCAGCAGACTGTAAATCTGCCCTCTTACGAGTACGCTGGTTCGAATCCAGCCCTCTCCACCACAAGATTTTGCAAAATGATGCAGGCGAGTGCGGGCGTAGCTCAATGGTAGAGCCGAAGCCTTCCAAGCTTAAGACGAGGGTTCGATTCCCTTCGCCCGCTCCAGTCATTTTGCTTTGGATTTAGTTGCCCTTGTAGCTCAGTGGTAGAGCACTCCCTTGGTAAGGGAGAGGCCACGTGTTCAATCCACGTCAAGGGCACCACAAGATTGTGCTTTTCAAAAAATGGTGTTTGTTTGCATCGCGTAGAAGTCGGGCGTGGGTCTTGATATTCTCTTCATTATTTAGGGGTTGAAAATGGCAAAGAGCAAGTATGAGCGGACGAAGCCGCACGTAAACGTAGGAACAATTGGACACGTTGACCATGGGAAGACGACCCTGACGGCGGCGATTGCGACCGTATTGTCCAAGAAATTTGGTGGAGAAGCCAAAGACTACGACCAGATTGACGCGGCGCCAGAAGAAAAAGCGCGTGGCATCACCATCAACACCTCCCACGTCGAATACGAAACCGCAGCAAGACACTACGCCCACGTAGACTGCCCAGGCCACGCCGACTACATCAAAAACATGATTACCGGAGCCGCCCAGATGGACGGAGCCATCCTGGTATGTTCCGCAGCAGACGGCCCAATGCCGCAGACCCGCGAACACATCCTGCTGGCGCGTCAGGTTGGCGTCCCATACATCATCGTATTTTTGAACAAATGCGACATGGTAGACGACGCAGAATTGCTCGAACTCGTCGAAATGGAAGTACGTGAACTCCTGTCCCGCTACGAATTCCCGGGAGATGACATTCCAATCATCAAAGGATCGGCAAAACTGGCCCTCGAAGGCGA
>JAEYIG010000173.1 GCA_023409175.1 Pseudomonadota bacterium | reverse complement strand
GCAGCCTTTTTATCGTTTCAAACCGTAACAGAGCCGACAAAACTCAATCCCAGTCTTTCCAGACAGGCTCGACAGGACATGGGAAGTCGGGCAGGCAGCCGACATCGACAGGCGATTCACCCGGAGCATGAAAATCCGACCCGGCAGAAACCAGCAAGCCGTACCGTTTAGCCAGACGGGCAAATTCAAGATACTGGTCAGGGCTGTGGCTTCCGGTTACCGCTTCGATGCCCGTGCCACCGAGCTGCCTGAATTCATCGAAAAACGCATGAAGCGCCACATCTTTCAATGGATACCGGCCGGGATGTGCCACGACCGCTATCCCCCCGGCATTGATGATCCATTCGACCGCTTCCGTCAGCGTTGCCCACTGGTGCGGCACGTAGGCAGGACCGCCGTCCCGCAAATACTTGTCAAACGCATTGGGAATATTCGGGCACGCGTCGCATTCCACGAGAAAACGGGCAAAATGCTTTCTCGAAATCAGGTTGGGGTTGGTGACATACTTCAGTGCACCTTCATAAGCGCCGGGGATGCCGAGGCGGTCGAGCCTTTCAGCCATGCGCTGCGCCCGTTCGACCCGTCCGAAACGGTTCCGTCTCAGCATCTCGATCAGGACAGGATCGTTTTCATCGACGTTCAGTCCGACAATGTGAATTGACGTTCCTGCCCAGGTAATCGAAATCTCGACGCCGGAAACAAATTTTATTCCCAACTCGGCAGCCGCTTTTCTTGCCTCTGCCACGCCACCGACTTCATCATGGTCAGTCAGCGCAAGCATCTTCACTCCATTTTCATGGGCACGCCTGACCAGATCGGTCGGGCTCAATACGCCGTCCGAGACGCGGGAATGGGAATGGAGATCTATATTCAGCATAATCAGAATGAAACCCTCAACTAAAACGATATTTTACGACGATTGGTATCCGGCTGCAGAAATGGCACCTGATCAGCCTCAATCAAGAAAGTCCTCTACAAGAGAAGCCACGACTTCCGGCTGGTCGTGCTGCAGCATATGCCCTGCATCATCCACCAGGGCGATGCGGACATCCTTGATGTATGCGGCACGCCGCCTGATTTCTTCCTGGGCCTTTTCCTGATCCTTCATCCGGATACCGAGCAGCGAATGCTTTCCTTCCACAAACAGCACTCTCGCTTCGATCCGGCTCCAGCAGGAGAGAATTTCGTCCAGGCGGGACAGGACGGGCAGTGATTTATGCTTAGGGTCTGCCATGATCACCCGTTCGCCCTTTTCGTTTTCTTCCGACCAGTAATCCGCCAGAAAACGTGCCCTTTCTCTTGTCAGGCGCGAATTGTTTTGCTGCAGCCTGTCAGCCACTGCTTCCCTGTCCTGATAAGAGCGCAGGCGTTCAGGATACTTTCTGGCATCGAGCCACCGTTCCAGCCGTTCAGGAGCCATTTCGGGCCGGTTTTCGACAATGCCATACCCTTCCAGACTGATCAGCTGCGCAACACGGTTCGGCCTGACACCTGAATAAACGCTGGTGATGTTGCCACCAAGGCTGTGTCCCAACAGCCGGACAGGCTCGTGGGGGGAATAATGGTTCAGCGTCGCTTCCAGGTCAGCCAGATAATCCGGGAACCAGTACCCGCCCGGTGCCCATTGGGAATGTCCGAACCCGCGCAGGTCAGGCGCGATGACATGCCAGTCACGCCTGAGATTATCGACGATGAACTGGAAAGAGGCTGAAATGTCCATCCAGCCGTGTACCATAAACAGTTTCGGCGCGTCTTCGTCACCCCAGTGACGGATACACAAACGCATGTCGTTCAAATTGACAAATTCAGTACGCGACGCTTTCATGGGCACATTCAATTCATGGTGGTCAAGACGGGTCATTATAATCAAGCTGCCCCGATTGAAAATAACCCTGCACAAAAAAAACGGCGAATTTCCAAAATAATTTCTCATTCCGCAAGCTTGCCGGATTTTCATTTCTTCCTGATGACACGGCCGTCAGGAAAGGTACAATACCCGATTCACCAATTGATTCAATCCGATTTTCGAACAGGGGCACCCTTCAGTATGGCAATTTACCGTCTGGGCGAGCATACGCCGCAAATCCATCCCACCGCATTTATCGCCGAAAACGCCACCATTATCGGCAACGTCATTATCGAGGCACACGCTTCCGTCTGGTACAACGTGACGGTCCGGGGTGACAACGACAAGATCGTCATCGGCGAGAATTCCAATATTCAGGACGGGTCCGTGCTGCATGCCGACCCCGGATACCCGGTTACGCTGGGGAAAAACGTGACTGTGGGACACATGGCCATGCTTCATGGCTGTACCGTCAAGGATGGCGCCATGGTCGGAATCCGGGCAACGGTGCTGAACGGTTCGGTCATTCCCGAAAATTGTCTGGTGGGCGCCGGATCGCTGGTTACGGAAAACAAGACGTTCGAACCGAACAAGGTATTGATGGGTGCCCCGGCACGTGTCGCCAAAACCATGGATGAGAAAACCGCCTCCAGAATGCCACGGACAGCCGACCATTACGTCTGGAACAGGCAACGTTTCCTGGACACGCTTGAAAAAGTCGGAC
>JAEYIG010000165.1 GCA_023409175.1 Pseudomonadota bacterium | reverse complement strand
CGGAAATCATTGTGAAGAAACTGTTGGATCATCTGGGTGAAATTGATCTCGGCCGTTTTTCCAGTGTCTGGCATGCCGAGGCACTTTCCAGGCTTTTGTGGTTGAATGAGTCTGTTTCTCTGGATTGTGATGGCTCGATTGTCACGGGCGTGCTTGCCGGAATCGACGAGCGGGGCGCCCTCTTGCTGGCAACGGATGGCGGGATCAAATCCTGTACGAGAGGTGCGCTGAGAAAGGCAATTGACTGAGTGATGTCCTCGGTCTGATTGAAAACAGGCGTGGTTATGTCTCACGGTTGTCTTTGAGGATGTCTCCATTTTTACAGGCGGCTTTTTAAAGGACATCAATATGGTTCTTTATTTCCAAATCTGTTTTAATGCCTGACGGATACATTTGTCTGCAGATTTATTTTCAAATCTGTGCGTAAATGGAAATTTCTTTGTTTATCGAAAGATTTTCCTGGGAAACATCCACCAAACATATCTTATAATTTTGCTTTAAAATTGAATTATTTGGGTTTTCAAACCAGCCTGATTGAGTTTGCGGGGCAAAATTTGCTCATCGTTTCTTGTATCGGGGTGGTTTTTTGTCCGTTTTATCCCGGCCATAAACGGCATGGGTGTGTACTGTATTTCCAATAACAGACTGGATCTGCGACTGCGCAGAGGAGAGAAATGAACTATACAAAAAGAACCTTTGAGGAAGTCAAGGAGTCTCTGCGTGGCAAAGTCATCCTGGTTGTCAACCGTGGTATTCCGGCCCGTCGAATCTGCCGGTCGATTGGCGAACGGTTTGAAGCCGTTTCGGCAATGACTGTTACTGATGTCGACAAGACGCAACCTGCAGCCGCTTCCGCTCAGGAACTGATCCTTCTGGGTTCCGATCCTCGTGCCTATCTTCATCTTGAACGTATCATGGAGCTGGCCAAGCAGCGCAATGTTGTGGCCATGCATCCGGGTTGGGGCTTTGCCAGCGAAGACATGCTTTTCCCCAAACTGGCTGAAGAAGCCGGCATCACGTTCATCGGGGCTTCCGCTGACGCGATGTACAAGCTGGGGAACAAGGTTCAGGCCCGAATTATTGCCCGTGAAGTCGGGGTTCCGGTCGTTCCGGGTTCCGATGATTCCGTCGACGTAGAACAGGCCCGGGCCATCATTGACGAAATCGGTTTGCCGATCATGCTGAAAGCTGAAGGCGGTGGCGGCGGACGAGGCATTTTCCGCGTGACCAATCAGGAAGAACTCGAAGACGCCTTTATGAAAGCCTCTGCCATGGCTCAGGCTTCTTTCGGCAATCCACGCCTGTTTGTCGAAAAGTATCTGCCGAATGTCCATCACATTGAAATTCAGGTCATTGCTGACCGTTGGGGCAATGTTTTTGCCTTTGACGAACGCGACTGTACTGTGCAGCGCAACAACCAGAAACTGATTGAAATAACCCCGTCACCCTGGGCCGGCATCACTCCCGAGTTGCGTGAACGCCTCAAAGAGTATGCCCGCAAGATGGTTCTCGCTGTAGGCTACCATTCCGTTGCGACGGTCGAGTTCCTGGTGACCGAGGATTCGACGCCTTACATGATTGAGGTGAATACCCGGTTGCAGGTTGAACACGGTATTACCGAAAGCCGTTACGGGATTGACCTGGTAGAAGAACAGATCGCTATCGCTTTCGGATCCGAACTGCGTTTTAACGAAGAAAACACCCGCCCGATTTTCACGTCCATGCAAGTACGTGTCAATCTTGAAGATCCTCAGGATGGATTTACGCCGAACTCCGGACTCATCACCCGTTATGTCTCGACGGGCGGTCCTGGCGTTCGTCTTGATTCGAATCTTTCTGCCGGGTATGAATTTCCATCCAACTATGATTCGGCCGGTGCTTTGCTGATTACCTATTCGCACGACTGGCAGAAAACGATGGGCATTATGGAGCGTGCCCTGTCTGAATATGTCATCGGTGGGCTCAAGACAACGATTCCGTTCATGCAGAAAATCATCCATGATGAGAATTTCCGCAACGGCAAGATCACGACCACGTACATTCACGACCATCCGGAATTGCTCAACTACACGGATCTGGCTCCGGAAAAAGAACGTCTTGCCAAGCTTGTGGCCGAAATTTCGGCCCGTGGCTACAACCCGTATGTTTCGCTGGGAACGTATCGCAATCGCAATACGCCTTCACTGGGAAGTTTCAAGGCGATATTGCCGGAAATCACTTCCAAGGCCAAGCGTACCTCTTCCCCATACCCTCGCGGAGACCGTCGCGCGTTGCTCGACTTTGTGCGTGACAGCGGGAAGATCCATTTTACGGATACCACGACCCGTGACATGACCCAGTCCAATAACGGGAACCGCATGCGTCTGGCAGAAGACAGGCTCGTTGGCCCCTATCTGGACAATCTCGGCCTCTTTTCCATCGAGAACGGGGGCGGTGCCCACTTCCACGTGGCCATGCTGGCGAACATGACCTATCCGTTCCGTGAAGCCCGCGAGTGGAACAGTTTTGCGCCGAAGACGCTTAAACAGTTGCTGATCCGTTCGACCAACGTATTGGGTTATAGCCCCCAGCCCCGGAATCTGATGCGCCTGACTGGCGAAATGATCTGTGAACATTATGACGTGGTCCGCTGTTTCGACTTTCTGAATGAACCGGCCAATATGTTGCCGATTACAGAGGTCGTGATGGATCGCAAGGACAAGGTTTTTGAACCGGCCCTCTCGCTCTCCTATGCAAAGGGCTTCGACATTGACCACTATCTCAAGGTCACGGAATCCATTATCGCCATGATGTCCAAGGTGACCGGTCTGGGCGAAAAGGCAGTGACCCGTGAATTTATCCTGGGTCTGAAGGATATGGCAGGCGTTTGTCCTCCACGGTTCATGCGTGAACTCGTCTCGGCACTCAGAAAACGCTGGCCGGAACTTGTCCTGCATTACCATCGCCATGTGACTGACGGTCTTTTCCTGCCGGCTTGTGCTGCAGCCGCTGAGGCAGGCTGCCAGATCGTTGACGCCGGGCTCGGCGCTTCGGTCCGCAGTTATGGTCAGGGTGATATCGGCTCGCTGGCGGCCTATATGGAAGAGGAGCTTGGTCTTCAGGTTAACCTCAACCGGGAAGCCCTGCGGGATGCCAATTTCGTCTGCAAGCAGTTCATGCCGTATTTCGACCGTTACTGTTCGCCTTATTTCCAGGGCGTTGACCATGACGTCATCCGTTATGCAATGCCGGGTGGCGCGACATCTTCTTCGCAGGAAGGGGCCGTCAAGCAGGGGTATATCCAGTTGCTTCCGTATATGCTCGATTTCCTGGCCTATACGCGCCAGATCGTTCGCTATCATGATGTCACGCCGGGTTCGCAGACCACATGGAATACCGCTTTCCTGGCGGTTACCGGAGCTTACCAGCGCGGCGGCCTGCCTGCCGTGCAGCAGTTGCTTTCGGTGCTGAAAACCGTTACTGAAACCAAAGAAGAAGATCTGACCGAGGAAATCAAACGGAAACGTCTGGATACTTATCGCGACTGCAATGAAGCTTTCCAGAACCTTCTGCTTGGCAAGTTCGGTCGACTGCCGCTCGGTTTCCCTGATGACTGGGTCTACCAAAGCGCTTTCGGTGCCGATTGGGAAAAGGCCGTCGCTTCGCGCACGGAAGTTTCCCCGCTGGAAAATCTGCCGCCTGTCGATATGGAAGTCGAAAAGGCTGAATTGACAAGGCTTTTGAAACGCGAACCGACTGATGAAGAATTCGTGATGTATCTGAACCATCCGGCCGATGCGATCAAGACGATCGAGTTCCAGAAAAAATTCGGTAATCCAAACCATCTCCCACTGGATGTCTGGTTCGAAGGCATCAAGCCGGGACAAACGTTCAATTTCACTACGTCCAGCGGGAAGCCGCATCAGATGCTCCTGTTGAGCATTGATCCGGTTAACGATGACGGAGTTGCCACGGTACGCTACGTTCTGGACTCCGAAATTCTGACAAGCGATGTCCAGATTGACGCCCCTGTGACCGCCGCAGGCGGTGGCAGCACGGTCATTGCGGAAAGCGGCAACCAGTACCATGTTGCCAGCCCGCGCAAGGCGGATCTGTGGATTGTCCACGTCAAGGAAGGCGATATCGTCAAACAGGGACAGGAACTTTTCAATGTTTCCATCATGAAACAGGAAAGATCGGTTCTGGCTCCCGTGAACGGCATCGTCAAGCGGGTCGTCAAGACGGCCGACTTCAAGAAAGATCACCGGATGGTGCCTGTTCTTGAGGGAGAACTGATTGTCGAGCTTTCGCCGGTACCGAAACTTTGTCCGAAATGCGCTTATCCGATTACGGATGAACATTCCAGATTCTGTCCATTCTGTGGCACGGAAGTTCCCGAAATGGAAATAACGGATTGAGCCTTGGCAGCAAGTCAGTTTTGTCAGTGAAAAACGGCCGTTGAAACGGCCGTTTTTTTCGGGAATAATTGAGTTTGTTTCAGTGCGATTGTGTCCAGTAATTCTCTTCTGAAAACGTTTTTCTCAGGTGATCAATGAAAAGGCGTATTTTGAGGGGAAGATAGCGCTGTTGCGGATAAACGGCCATGATGTCGTAATTCGGAAGGGCGTAATCGTCCAATACGGTGACCAGCTTTCCTGAAGCCAGTTCGGACTGTATTTCCCATGTCGAACGCCATGCCAGTCCATAACCTTCCAGACACCACCGGTGCAGCAATTCACCATCATTGCAGTCAAGGTTGCCGACTGTCCGGATAATGACGGTTTTATTGTTTTCCCGAAAGTGCCACCCACGTTGCTGTCCTCCCTGAAGATTGAATGTGAGGCAGTTATGGAGACTGAGATCCTTGAGATTTTTGGGCGTGCCCTGTTTTTTGAGGTAATCCGGTGAGGCACAAACGACCCGATGATTGGAATAGAGCTTGATGGCAACAAGGCTTGGATCGATGGTTCCGCCAATACGGATGCTCAGGTCGTAACCTTCACGGACGAGGTCAACGACCTGGTCGCTCAGGTTAAAGGATATTTTCACGTCGGGATTGGCGGCCAGAAAGGCTGGAGCGTGAGGGGCGACGTGTTTTCGTCCGAAAGCCGCGGGAGCGGAGACAATCAAGTGTCCGGTGGCCTTGTTCAGGCCTTCCCCGATCATTTTTTCCGCCTGATCCAGGTCGTCCAGTATTTTTTTACATTGATCTAGGAATACCGTACCACGCTCAGTTAGTGTAAGATGTCGAGTTGTACGATGCATCAGTTTAATGCCAAGACGTCGTTCGAGCGCATCTATACGCCGCCCCAGCATAACCGGAGTCACTCCCTGTCCTAGCGCAGCTTTGGCAAGGCTTCCCTTTTCTGCTGCATTAACGAATGCTTCTATTTGTTTGATTTTGTCCATGTGAGGGCATTCCTTACCAAAAGTATGGAATCAAGCGATATTTTATTATCTTATCAAACAAAAAAATCATCTATATAATGCGAATTGATTGCATTTAATAAATTTGAATTGTTGAACCTGGAGGTGCTTCATGGCAAAAATGACCGCAGCCGAAGCGGCTGTCTATGTATTGGAAAAAGAAGGCGTAACCCAGTTGTTCGGTATTCCGGGCGCTGGTATCAATCCGTTTTATGCGGCGATGAAAAAGCGTGGCACCATGAAACATATCCTGGCTCGTCACGGCGAAGGGATTGCCCATATGGCGGAAGGTTACACCCGCGCAAAACAGGGCAACATCGGTGTCGGCGTTTGTACATCCGGACCTGCCGCAACGGATATGATTACCGGTCTGTATTCTGCACAGGCAGATTCCACCCCGATTCTGGCCATTACCGGCCAGGCTCCACGCGCCAAGCTCTTCAAGGAAGATTTCCAGGCTGTAGACATCGAAAAAATCGCCGCTCCAGTCACTAAAATGGCTGTTACCGTTCGTGAACCCGCTCTGGTTCCATGGACCTTGCAAAAAGCTTTCTATCTGATGCGTTCCGGACGTCAGGGTCCTGTATTGATCGATTTGCCTCTGGATGTCCAGATGGGTGAAATCGAATTCGATCCGGATACCTATACTCCGCTGGAAGTTACCCCTCCGAAAGCAACCCGTGCACAGATCGAAAAGACGCTGGGAATGCTGAACGATGCCGAAAAACCACTGCTCATCGCAGGTGGTGGCGTTATTCTGGCTGATGCATCTCCTTTGCTGGTCGAGCTGGCTGAACTCCTGGGTACTCCTGTTGTCCCGACCCTGATGGGTTGGGGTTCCATTCCGGACGATCACGATCTGATGGCCGGTATGGTCGGTCTGCAGACTCACCATCGTTATGGTAACGCCAACTTCCTGGCTTCCGACTTCGTACTGGGTATCGGTAACCGTTGGGCGAACCGTCATACCGGTGGTCTGGATACCTATACCAAGGGCCGCAAGTTTGTTCACATCGACATCGAACCAACCCAGCTGGGCAAGGTTTTCTGTCCTGATTATGCAGTTGTTTCCGACGCCAAAGCCGCTCTGGAACTCTTGGTCGAAGTCGCCAAGGAATGGAAAGCAGCAGGCAAGCTGAAGGACCGTTCCGCATGGGGCGCAGAATGCCTGAAGCGCAAACGTACCATGTTGCGCCGTACCGATTACGATGACGTTCCAATGAAACCTCAGCGCGTCTATCAGGAAATGAACAATTTCTTCGGTAAGGATGTTCACTATGTGACCGCTATCGGTCTGTCCCAGATCGGTGCCGCACAGCATCTTAAAGTTCAGCAGCCACGTGGCTGGATCAACTGCGGTCAGGCCGGTCCTCTGGGCTGGACGATTCCTGCAGCGCTGGGTGTTCGTGCCGCTTTGCCGGATGCTGACATTGTCGCGTTGTCCGGTGACTTTGATTTCCAGTTCATGATCGAAGAGCTGGCAGTGGGCGCTCACTTCAACCTTCCTTACATCCATGTTCTGGTTAACAATTCCTATCTTGGCCTGATTCGTCAGGGACAGTTGGGATTCAATAACCTGGATTACTGTGTCCAGCTTTCTTTCGACAATATCAATTCACCTGAAGTTGATGGCTATGGTATTGACTTCGTCAAGGTCGCTGAAGGTTTGGGATGCAAGGCGATCCGTGTACACAAACCGGAAGAACTGATTCCTGCATTCAAGAAAGCACGTGAATTGATGAAAGAATTCAAGGTTCCGGTTGTTGTTGAAGCAATTCTTGAAAGAGTGACCAATATTCCGATGGGCGGCAATCTCGACCAGATCAATGAATTTGGTGGTGCCCTGGACGTTAACGAATAATAAAAAGGAGAATGACAATGCCAAAGATGGCTGCCAATTTGTCCATGCTGTTTAATGAAGTTCCTTTCATGGACCGTTTTGACGCTGCTGCCAAAGCAGGTTTCAAAGGGGTGGAATTCCTGTTCCCATACGCGTTCAATCTGGATGAAATCGCAGAAAAACTGCAAAAGAACAATCTGGAACTGGTTCTGCACAATTTGCCTGCCGGTAACTGGGAAGCTGGCGAACGCGGTATCGCCTGTCATCCTGATCGCGTAGGCGAATTCCAGGAAGGCGTCGATAAGGCGATCAATGCTGCCAAGAAACTGGGTGTCAAACAGGTAAACTGCCTTTCCGGCCCTGTCCTGCCAGGCGTTTCTGAAGACAAAT
>JAEYIG010000136.1 GCA_023409175.1 Pseudomonadota bacterium | reverse complement strand
GGAAAAATATGATCGGCGCGTTTTATCAGCCCGAAGCGGTGTTGGCCGATACCTCGACCTTGAATACGCTACCTGACAAGGAACTGGCAGCCGGTTTGGCGGAAGTCATCAAATATGGTCCCATCATTGATGCCAGATTTTTCGACTGGATCGAACGAAACATCGAAAAGCTGTTGAAGCGCGACAGTGTCGCTTTGGCTTATGCCATCAAACGTTCGTGCGAAATCAAGGCAGATATCGTTCGTCAGGATGAACGGGAAGGCGGCCTTCGGGCGATTCTCAACTTCGGTCATACTTTCGGACATGCCATTGAAGCCGGTCTGGGATATGGCAAATGGCTGCACGGTGAAGCAGTCGGGTGTGGAATGGTCATGGCGGCTGACCTATCAAGCAGGATGGGACTTCTGGATGAAGCGTCAGGGAACCGGATCACAAATCTGGTCAAAAAGGCCGGTCTGCCAACGGTTGCCCCTGACCTTGGAGACGATCGCTGGATCTCCCTGATGGAAGTCGACAAGAAGAACGTCGGAGGTGAAATCCAGTTTGTCTTGCTGAAAGCGATGGGAAAAGCCTTTGTTACCAAAGTGCCTGAAAACCTGCTGCTGGAAACTTTGAAGGCCTGTACTGTTCAAAAGTGATTTGACCCTTCTTTGGGAGTTTGGATGAGTTCCTTGCCATTGGCGGTGTATGCATGTGACCCTTCGTTTTCAAAAGGGCGACGTTACGAAGAACCGAAAGATTTCTCCCGATCCGAGTATCAGCGGGATCGTGACAGGATCGTTCATTGCGGAGCGTTCCGGCGTCTGGAATACAAGACCCAGGTTTTCGTCAATCATGAAGGCGACCTGTTCCGGACCCGCCTGACCCACAGTATTGAGGTTGCGCAGATCGGCCGTTCCGTGGCACGCAATCTCCGGTTGAACGAAGATTTGACCGAAGCCATCTCACTGGCCCACGATCTCGGGCATACCCCTTTCGGACACGCCGGGCAGGACGCACTGAATGAATGCATGAAAGACTATGGCGGCTTCGAGCATAATTTGCAGAGCCTTCGGGTCGTCGATTTGCTTGAAGAGCGTTATGGCACGTTTGACGGCTTGAACCTGACGTTTGAAACGCGGGAAGGCATTCTGAAGCATTGTTCGATTGAGGATGCCAAAAAACTGGGAGATGTCGGGGAGCGTTTTCTGAAAGGCCGACAACCATCCCTTGAAGCGCAGCTGGCCAATGTTGCGGATGAAATCGCTTACAACAATCATGATGTCGATGACGGATTGCGTTCAGGCCTGATCACGATTGAACAGCTGAGAGAAATCGATCTGTTCGCCGAATTCTGGTTCGAGGTCCAGAAGCTGATGCCTGGCATCAGTGAAAGACGGGCGATTTACGAGACGATCAGGCGCATGATCGGTGTGTTGATCATCGATTTGACGAAGGCTTCCTTAAAGCGGATTGAAGACGTCAATCCCCAGTCGGTAGAGGATGTCCGCAATGCCCCGTTATTGATCGCCTTTTCCGATGAGATGCGTGAAAAGTCCCGTTTGCTCAAACAATTCCTTTTCCAGAATCTGTATCGCCATTATCAGGTCAACCGGATGAGCAGCAAGGCACGTCGTATTGTGCAGCGGCTGTTTTCCATTTTTATGGCAGAACCACAGCTGCTGGCGCCTGAAGAACGCGTCACCGGTGGCGATAAATATGAACAGGCCCGAAAAATCGCGGATTATATAGCCGGAATGACGGACAGGTATGCCATGAGGCAGTACAGGAAGCTTTACGAGATTGAAGAAGTTTGACGCTATTCCAGTTCCGGCTGGACGGTTTCAATGCTGATTTGCGCACTGCCGGAAGCCAGCTGGACAGAAACGGGTTTGTGAACGGGCAGCTGTTGCGGGGACCGGATGATATGTCCGTTCTTGTCCGTCATGATGGCATAACCGCGTTCAAGTGTCCGTTTCGTACTCAGGAGTTCCAGTTGTGATGCCAGTGACGATAACTCCTGTTTCCGCTGCCTTATCAGGACGTCGATACCCGATTTCATTTGTCGAAGACCGGATTCAAGCATTGAACGGTAATGCCGGGTGTCGGGCAGTTGTGCCTTGAGGCGGGTATCCAGATGGCTGAGCTGATAACGGGATGTAGCCAGTATCGACTCGTTTGTATGGGTCAATTTGACGGCAAGCGATTGAAGGCGGATTTTTTCGCGTTCGATATACGCGGCGGGGCTGATGAGTCTGCGGGCCGATAAGTCGGTATCCTGCTGCGCATTGCGCAAAAGCCGTTTCATCGCTATCTGTAAATGGCTGGTCAGCGTTTCCAGATTGTCCATCCAGTCCTGAAGTGCTCTCGAAGCCAATTCCGCAGCGCCTGTCGGCGTCGGTGCCCGAACGTCCGCAGCAAAATCAGCTATGGTGACATCAGTCTCATGGCCTACTCCGGAAATCGTGGGGATGGTGCAGGCCGCTATTGCGCGGGCAACGACTTCTTCATTGAAGCTCCACAAGTCCTCAATGCTTCCTCCTCCCCGACAGATTAAGAGCACGTCGCATT
>JAEYIG010000054.1 GCA_023409175.1 Pseudomonadota bacterium | reverse complement strand
AGGCTGAAACCGGATGCGGCGGTTTGGGCATATGCGTTGGTAATGAACATGGCAACTCCAGTTTGGATTTTCTTGTTTAACACTCGATTCTAGCACTATGCGCTGTGTTTTCATGCATTTATGCGGTTTGCAGGAAAATATAACGTTGTTTTGGCCGAATCTGCTGATAATATCGAAAGTGAAATGATGTCATTTCAATAAAACGGGGAAATGACAACCCGTCAATATTAAAGAGATCGCTTATATACCTCTTTGTCGTTCCGCATGAAACTGTGCGGTAAATTCACTGAAACGGTCGTTTTCGATCGCTTTTCGCATGTCACTCATGAGCTGCAGGTAGTAATGCAGGTTGTGGATCGTACTGAGCTGTGCGCCCAGAATTTCGCCGACACGGTTCAGGTGATGAATGTAGGCTCGCGAAAAATGACGGCAGGCATAGCACTGGCAGGTTTCATCCAGCGGTTTCCGGTCATCCTTGTAGCGGGCGTTGCGGATACGGATATCGCCAAAGCGGGTGAAAAGCCATCCATTGCGTGCGTTCCGGGTAGGCATGACACAGTCGAACATGTCGATCCCATTGGCTACGCCGGCGACCAGGTCTTCCGGTGTGCCTACTCCCATCAGGTAATGTGGCATATGGGCAGGCAACCTCGGGCCGATGTGGGAAAGGATCCGGGACATTTCTTCCTTGGGTTCGCCAACGGAAAGGCCGCCGATGGCAATGCCGTTGAATCCCATTTCGGACAACCCAGCCAGAGACTCATCCCTCAGGTCGGTGAACATGCCTCCCTGCACGATACCGAAGAGCGCATTGGGGTTTTCATTCCGGTCGAATTCGTCTTTCGAGCGTTGCCCCCAACGTAAAGACAGGCGCATTGATTTGGCCGCTTCGTCTTTGGTAGCAGGCCTGTCGTTGATCAGATAGGGGGTGCACTCGTCGAATTGCATGACGATGTCGGAATTCAGGACGTGCTGGATCTGCATGGAAATCTCGGGTGACAGAAAAAGCTTGCTGCCGTTGATGGGGGAAGCGAATTTGACGCCCTCCTCGCTGATTTTGCGCATCGCGCCCAGAGAGAAAACCTGAAAACCGCCCGAGTCGGTCAATATAGGCTTGTCCCATCCGATGAACTGGTGCAGCCCCCTGAATTCCCGAATGACATCCAGTCCCGGACGAAGCCACAGGTGAAAGGTATTGCCAAGGATGATGTGTGCCTCGATATCTTCCAGGTTTTCCGGCGACATGGCTTTAACGGAACCATACGTCCCCACCGGCATGAAAATCGGAGTTTCTACGATACCGTGTGCCAGCTTCAGCCGCCCTCTTCTGGCATTTCCGGATGTGTTGATAAGTTCAAAATCGAGCATGTATCGGATTCTTTATTTCTATGAATGAATAATCGGTTCAACCGTTTTTATGGGACATGCATTTCAGCAGCATGGCATCTCCATAGCTGAAGAAACGGTATTTTCCGGCAATGGCGTGGGCATACGCTTTCCTGATCAGATCATATCCGGCAAAAGCGGAAACCAGCATGAGCAGCGTCGATTTCGGCAAATGGAAATTGGTGATCAGGTGATTGATGGTCTGGAACGTGTAACCGGGGGTGATGAAAAGGGAGGTTTCATTGCTTCCGGCAAGCAGTTCGCCTGTTTGTGACGCCGATTCCAGCGCACGCAGGCTTGTCGTGCCGACGGCAACCACTTTTCGACCATTTTGCTGTGCGGATTTTACGGCTGAAACGGTTTCTTCCGGAATGGTATACCACTCCGTATGCATGATATGTTCAGACAGGTTCTCACTTCGGACGGGCTGGAAGGTGCCGGCACCGACATGGAGAGTGAGATAGGCGAAGCGTACGCCCTTTTGTTTGAGTTTTTCCAGCAATTCGTCATCAAAGTGCAGTCCCGCAGTCGGGGCGGCAACGGCTCCCAGTTCTTTTGCGAACACGGTCTGGTACCGTTTTTCATCAAAGGAGTCGGCTGCCCTTTCAATGTAGGGAGGAAGCGGCAAGTGACCGTGCTCCTCCAGTATTCTGAAGATATCCGACGGGAACTGGAGAATGAAGAATTCCCCGTTCCTTCCTGTGACGGTGACGTCGATTTGATCGTCGATACGGATGCTGCTGCCAGCTTTCGGCGACTTTGACGCACGGATTTTGGCAAGGGCTCTTTGATTGTCCAGAATGCGTTCAATCAGGATTTCGATTTTACCGCCAGACGCTTTTGAACCGAAAAAGCGGGCTTTCAATACTTTGGTATTGTTGAAAACGAGCAGGTCGCCTTCCGACAGTTTGTCGATCAGTTCGTAAAAGTGCGAATCGGCGATTTTTTCTTCATTTGCAAGTAAAAGACGTGAAGATGACCGTTCGGGCAAAGGGAATTGCGCAATCAATTCCTCGGGTAGTTCAAAATCGAAATCGGAAAGTGTATACATGCCAAAACAGGCCAGTCAGTTGTTTGAATGGCCTAAATGAATAAAAGACAAACAATTTTCAGGAAGCTGACAGTATATCCGGGTTTAATGGCGAGAATAAGACCGCCCGTATATTTCTGTCATTTGGGCAAGGTAATCGGAATACCAGCCCTGAACCTGATTCCATGAGAAACGCCATTCCCATGCGCCTGTGCTTTCTCCGGGTGTATTCATTCGTCCTTCTGATCCAAGGCCCAGAATGTCCTGATAAGGCGTCAGTGCATATGATGCTGTCGATGACCAGGCCGATCGGATCAAATCCCACTGGATCCAGTCGCCATTGACGCAGAGGTAACGCCGGACAAAATCGCGATCCCATTCAGAGAGCTTGTCCCACCAGCCTCTGGTGGTGTCGTTGTCATGCGTACCGGTATAGACGACGGTATCCTGTTTGTAGTTGTGGGGAAGGTAAGGATTGGCTGGATTGTGGTCAAATGCGAATTGCAGGATTCGCATGCCGGGCAGTTCGTATTTTTTCCTGAGTTCATTGACTTCGGGCGTGATGACACCGAGGTCTTCGGCAATAAAATCGAGTGAACCGATTTCTTTTTTCAGTGCCTCGAAAAATTCTTTTCCCGGCCCCGGCAACCATTGTCCTTCGGACGGTTTTTTTGCGTCGGCAGGAATGGCCCAGTATGCCTCAAAACCGCGAAAATGATCGAGCCGGACGGTATCGTACAATTCCAGCATGTATTTCATGCGTCTGGCCCACCACTTGAACCCGGTACGGGAATGACTCTTCCAGCGATAGAGGGGATTTCCCCAGTGTTGCCCGTCATCACTGAACTTGTCGGGAGGAACGCCCGCCACTGCAGTCGGAAAACCGGTTTCATCCAGTTCAAACAGTTCCGGGTTCGCCCAGACGTCGGCACTGTTCAGGGAAACGAAAATGGGGACGTCTCCGATGATGTCGATATCCCGGGAATGGCAATAAGCATGCAGTTCTGACCATTGTTCGTGAAAGCACCACTGGCAGAATTTCCAGAAACGGATTTCATCCATATGCCTGTCGGCAAATTCGGACAAGGCTTTGGCTTCCCGATGTGCCAAAGCTTGTGGCCAGGTTTGCCAGCCGGTTTCTTCACTTTTGTAGACTTCCGTGATGGATTTGAAAAGTGCGTAATTTTCCAGCCAGAAGTCGGCTTTTTTGCAAAAATCGAGAAACGATTGCAAATGAGTCGTTTGGGCCGACCCGAAAAACCGTTTTGACGCCAGTTTCAGGCGTTCGAGCCGGTAATGGGAAACAGCTCGGTAATGGATATGGTCTGTCCCGAAAGAGGGATCGGGGATCATCTCTTCGCTCGTCAGCCAGCCGGCATCGCGGCATTTTTCCAGGCTGATCAGCAGTACGTTTCCGCCAAATGCGGAAGGACTCATGTAAGGGGAGTCTCCGGCGCCAATATCCCCCAAAGGCAGCATTTGCCACAAAGTCTGGTGTGCTGACGCCAGCCAGTTGACAAAATTATAGGCTTCGGTACCCAGATCGCCGGAACCGTAAGGACCCGGCAAAGACGTGGGATGAAGAAGTATGCCGCTCCGTCGTGTCAGTTTCATGAGTGAATGAAATTTGTGAACCCGAATCAGGTCAATATAAAATCAGGGTCTATGATAACGGATTAAACTATTTCCATACTGATTTTACAAAACAGTCGTGTAAAAATGGAATAAAGTGGCAATTCTTTCTGGCTGAATGCGATTTGAACAAAACGACTACAAGCAAACTGGAACGCCTTGGCATCCATACGGACATGGAGCTGGCCCTTCATTTGCCGTTACGTTATGAGGACGAGACAAAACTGACCAGTCTTTCCGAAGCCATGTTCCGACACATTGGGAATATTCAGACTGAAGGAATTATCACATTATCTGAAATCCAGTACCGGCCACGACGGCAACTGGTCGTTTTCATTTCTGACGGCGTCAACCAGCTTGTGTTGCGTTTCCTGCATTTTTACATGAGTCAGGTGAAGCAACTGTCGGTTGGCAAAAGGGTCCGTGTAAGGGGAGATCTGAGACAGGGCTTCAACGGCATGGAAATGGTCCATCCCGCTTATAAAATTGTCGATGAAAATACGCCGCTGCCTACGGCATTGACACCGGTTTATCCGGCAAGTGAAGGCCTATCTCAGAATTTTCTGCGCAAGACGATTAATGAAGCGCTTGGCAAGCTCGATTTGTCCGATACGCTGCCTGACGCTCTCCTGGCCAGCCTGGGTTTACCCGGCTTTGCCGAGTCGATCCGCTATTTGCACAATCCGCCTGCCGATGCCGATGAAAATGCCCTCCTTCTTCGCACTCATCCGGCATGGGAACGTATGAAATTTGACGAATTGCTGGCACAGCAACTGTCGATGAGACGTGCACAGATAGCGCGGCGTCGACAAAAGACGAATGTTCTGAAAGCAACGGGCGCCCTTACAAAACGGTTTATCCGGAGTTTGCCTTTTACGCTCACGGATGAACAGGAAAAGGTCATTGCCGAAATCAGGGCGGATCTTGGGAAGTCCTGGCCGATGCAGCGGTTGCTTCAGGGGGACGTCGGAAGCGGAAAGACCGTTGTGGCCGCGATTGCGGCCTGTCATGCGATCGACAACGGGTTTCAGGTGACGATGATGGCCCCTACCGAGATTCTGGCCGAGCAGCATTTCCAGCGTATCAATGAGTGGATGCAACCGCTGGGAGTCACCGTCGTTTGGCTGAACGGCAGTATGAAAAAGAAGGCAAGGGAAGAGGTTTTGTCACTGATCGAATCGGGACAGGCACAATTTATTGTGGGGACGCACGCCCTGATTCAGGATAGTGTGCGTTTTGCCAATCTTGGGCTGGCCGTTATTGATGAACAACATCGTTTCGGGGTCGGGCAACGTCTTGTTTTGAGAAATAAGGGTGAAAAGGACGATTCGGTCATCCCTCACCAGTTGATGATGAGTGCGACGCCAATTCCCAGAACGTTGGCGATGACGTTTTATGCCGATCTGGACGTCTCCGTAATTGCGAAACTTCCACCCGGAAGAAAACCTGTTGTGACGCGCCTGATTGATCAGGAACGAAGGGATGAGGTCATCGAACGGATACACGCTGCCACTCTGGATGGACGACAGGTTTACTGGGTGTGCCCCCTGATCGAGGAATCCGAGGCATTGCAGTTAAAGACGGCAGTCGAAACGCATGCCATTCTGACGGAAGCATTGAACGGACTGACCGTAGGCCTGATTCATGGAAGGATGAAAGCGGCAGAAAAACAGGCGGTCATGATGGATTTTCTGGAAAAGCGGATTCATGTACTTGTTGCGACTACGGTTATCGAGGTGGGGGTCGATGTTCCGAATGCGTCGCTCATGATCATTGAGCATGCAGAACGTTTCGGGCTGTCGCAGCTTCATCAGTTGAGGGGGCGTGTCGGACGGGGCAGTGTCGATAGCGTCTGTCTTCTTATGTACCAGAAGCCGCTGGGGGACACGGCGAAGAAGCGGTTGATGACCATGCGGCAAACGAATGACGGGTTTGTCATATCCCAGCGTGATCTTGAGATCCGTGGGCCTGGAGAATTCCTTGGCGCACGCCAGTCCGGGCAGGCCATGCTCCGTTTTGCCGATCTGGAGAAAGATGTCGGGCTGATCGAAAAAGCCTCATCGCTTGCGGAAGATCTGTTGAATGGACGCTTGCCGGAAAGCGACACTATCATGTCGAAACATCTTGCGCGCTGGCTGGATTACAGGGAAGAATATCTGAATGTTTAACAGGTTTTATCTTGTCAGTTCAATAACTGCTGGTTTTTGAAATGAATACACAATCGGGTGTCATGGAAAACAGGTGGCTGCTGTATCTGCGTCTTGTCCGTCTCGACAAGCCGATCGGATCACTGTTGCTGCTGTGGCCGACCTTGTGTGCATTATGGATCGCTTCGGATGGGAAGCCGGATTTCTGTCTGATTATTGTTTTTGTCGTTGGGACGGTATTGATGCGATCGGCCGGTTGTGCCATGAACGACTATGCCGACAGGGATTTCGACAGATACGTCAAACGGACGGCAGAACGTCCGTTGACATCGGGAAAACTGAAGCCGATTGAGGCCATTTGGGTGGCTGCGGGTTTGGCGTTTTTATCGTTTCTGCTGGTGTTGTCCCTGAATTGGCTGACGGTCGGACTATCCGTTATCGCGCTTTTCGTGGCAGCAACTTATCCTCTCTTCAAACGTTTTTTTGCATTACCCCAGGCTTACCTGGGAGTCGCTTTCGGGTTCGGCATTCCGATGGCGTTTGCAGCCGTGCAAAATAATGTGCCCCTGATCGCGTGGTTTTTGTTATTGGCTAATATCTTCTGGGCGCTCGCATACGATACTGAATATGCTATGGTGGATCGTGATGACGATTTGAAAATCGGCATTCACACATCGGCCATTACATTCGGACGTTACGATGTGCTGGGGGTCATGGCCTGCTATTTCATGATGCTTTTCATCGTTTTGCTGACAGGAATAGATGCCGGTCTGGGCAAATGGTTTGTCGCTGGCTGGTTGATGGCGGTTTCATGCGTCGTTTATCACTACAAACTGATCCGGAAGAGGGATCGGGAAGGCTGTTTTCAGGCATTCCGCCACAATAATTGGCTCGGGGCGTTTATATTCCTCGGCATTGTGCTGGACTATGCGTTGCGTTAAGGTTTATCCTATGAAAAACGCATAAAATTTTTGGCAATTGCCGTGCTTGTCTGTTAAATTATTCATTGTCGAGAAATACTTTACACATACGTTAAGAGGAAGGAATGGATATGGAAATTCTGGAAAATGCCGGACAGTCCGGTAACAAACTGATGGGCAGCCTGAAATCGATTATCAACGATGCCGAAAAAGTACTGGAAAACAGCACGCATCAAGGTAGCGAAACCTATCAGAATGCCAAGAAAAAACTGGAATCGACCCTCGTTGACGCAAAATTCGCTCTTGGCGAACTGGAAGACATCGTTGTAACGAAAGCGAAGGACGCTGCTGTCTGCACAGCGGAATATGTCAAGGAAAATCCATGGAAAGCCGCAGGTATTGTTGCTGCAGTCGGCGTTCTCGTCGGTATCCTGATTGCCCGCAAGAAATAATACAGTCGGATAACATATGGCATTGGGCGATTCTTTTGTAAAGGTGGCAGGTACCGTACTTGCCATCCTGAAGACACGTTTCGAGCTGATTGCAATAGAGGTGGAAGAGGAATGGATGCGTCTTCTCACTTACCTGTTGCTTTCGCTCGCGGGTCTGTTTTGCCTTGCGCTGACGATATTGCTTGCCGTTATCCTGATAATCGTGCTTTGCTGGGAATCCTACCGGATTCCAGCCATGGTCGGGCTGATTGTCTTTTTCGGCCTTCTTACGCTGGGAATCGCCATCGGAGTGAAGAGAAGTTTCAGCAAAAAGCCGAAGATGCTGGCCCTGACATGCCAGGAAATCGCGAAAGATGTCGATCGCCTGACAACTTCAGAGTAAATAAACGAGTTGAATTTGATGACGGACTCATCCAGAAAACTCTCTAAGCGTAAAGCTGAACTGCTGGTTCAGAGTGCCATCTTGCGTGAAAAACTGGCGGTTGAAGCGCTTTCCCTGTTTCAAATGCCGGACATTGTGTCAAAGGGTCTCGGGTTTTTGAGTGGCTTTGGCAAAATCAGGAAAAATCCTCTTGTCATTGCACCGGTCATTCTGGCTTTGCTAGCCCTGCGCCCGCGCCGTATCATTTCATGGGCTGTTTCGGCGACAGTGCTGTTCAAGACCTGGCGTCGGTTCAAACCAATCCTGACGTTTGCGCTTGGTCTTCTTGGGCGCCGAAAAAAATAATCACATTTTTCGCCTGAAGACACACCGATCATTGTTTGGCCGGATAACTTCTTTTGCCAAAAATGGCAGACCCGATACGGACGGTTGTCGCTCCCTCCTGTATGGCCGTTTCCATATCGTCCGACATGCCCATGGATAGGGTATCCATATCGTATCCTGCCTGAACCAGTTCGTCGAACAGGGCTTTCATCGCCTGAAAAGGCTGTCGCTGTTTTGCCGGATCGCTTTCGGGTTCGGGGATGGCCATCAGACCGCGCAATCTGAGATTCGGCATGGCTGAAATGGCCTTTGCCAGATGGGACACTTCTTCAGGAATGACACCGCTTTTGGTTTTTTCCTGACTGATGTTCACTTGCAGGCAGACATTCAAGGGAGGAAGATCGGCTGGACGTTGTTCACTCAGGCGCCGCGCAATTTTTTCCCTGTCCACCGAATGAACCCAGTTGAAATGCTCGGCAATGGAACGGGTTTTGTTGCTCTGGATCGGGCCGATAAAGTGCCATTCCAGTTTCAGGTCAGGATGGGATTGCCGTATGGCCTCGATTTTCGCGACGGCTTCCTGTTCATAATTTTCGCCGAAAGCGAACTGTCCTGCTTTAGCCGCTTCCAGAATATCCTCAGGTGGTCGCGTTTTGGAAACGGCGAGCAGATGAACGGTGTCTGGATCTCGGGCGGCCTTTTTGGCGGCAGAGTCGATTATTTTATGGATGGTTTGCAAGTGGTTTGTAATGGCAGTCATGATTGAGGGTCTTCGATGTGATAGACTCAATATTGTTTTGCTTTCATTATAAAGAGGTAAAGCAAATTAATCATTGTCGTAAAATGATGTCAAAGCCGTTCCAAAGGATGAACGGCTGTATGGGAGACTGAAAATGGGTTGGATGTGGTTACTGATTATCGGCTTGGTCATCGCTGCAATTATCGCCAAATTGCGGCGTAGTTCCCGTATTTTCATCATCCGACAGAATTTCCGGCACGGCGAAAATCCTTTCCAGAATGCCTCACCTCCTCCCCGTCCCCATCCCCATCTCCAGCGGCGTGGTGAAGTCGAACAGATGGTCTGTTGCGAACATTGCGGTATTTATATCCCTGCTTCCGAAGCGCTCGAACATTCGGGAAAAATATTCTGTTGCCGGGAACACAGTGCCGCTTATTACTCTTCCGGAAATTCCTGATCTACTTTGCCGTCTCCCCATGCGACGCGGTAGATAAAGTGTGGCATGCTCATGTTGTAGTAATACTTGACCGTTTCACCGACTTTTTCCATCCCATTTCGGCGGGCAACGTTTTGGGACGCGATATTATTGTCACGGATAATGGAATATATTTCAGGAAATCCCAGTATTTCAAAGGCATATTGTTTGCAGGCAGAGGCGGCCTCGATCGCATAACCCTGGTGCCAGTGAGCTTTGTTGAAGATATAGCCTATTTCCGGGACCTGGCGTCCATTCCAGTCTTGCCAGGTAATCCCCGTCTGGCCAATCAACTCGCCTGTCGTTTTCAAAATGACGGCCATCAGGCCGAAACCGTTTTCTCCGTATCTTTCCAGTTGACGTTCCAGCCAGACAGTGACTTCAAGATCGGTAAAGGCATGTTCATAGGCCCACATCACTTCCGGGTCCTGTAGCATTTTGCACAAATCCGGGAAATCATTTCGTGCGATTTTTCGCAGAATCAGACGATCGGTTTCTAAAAGCATTTGAAAGAAAAGTAATAATGGTTTTTAATTGGGATACTTTTATTTGAGTTATTGCCCATGGATATCGACAAAGAAGGCTGGTGCCAACAGGCGACGCGTCTGGTTTCGCCCAACCAGAACGACCGTCCCGACAATCAGGAAATCGACTTGCTTGTCATTCACAATATCAGCCTGCCTCCCGGACAGTTCGGGGGACATTGTATCGCCGATCTGTTCCTTAATCGACTCGATTGCGATGCTCACCCCTTTTTTGACCAGCTTCGTTCGCTGAAAGTCTCGTCCCATTTTTTCATCCGGCGTGACGGCAGCCTGTTCCAGTTTGTCTCGGCAAACCAACGGGCATGGCATGCGGGAGTCTCTTCGTTCAAAGGGCGCGAGGGGTGCAACGATTTTTCCATTGGTGTCGAACTCGAGGGAACCGATGTCGTCCCGTTTGAGCCGGCACAGTACGACACGCTGGTTTCCCTGACGGAGGCATTGTGCCGTCATTATCCCCTGCAAACCATTACAGGCCATCAGCATATTGCACCTGTCAGAAAAACCGACCCGGGCCCTTTTTTCGACTGGCATCATTACAAGAAAATGCTGGGGACGGCTATGTCACGGGACGTTGAAAATATTCCCGATTTCTGGATGTAAAACATTGGGCTTCACTCGGAAAGCAACTGTTTTTCCAGCTCTTCCCCGGAAGTATCAGGCAGATCGATTTCAACCAGTTTGCGTTTGGCGGTCAGGCCATGTGTTATGGAAACTTTCTTCTTAGGAATCCGCAGTTTTTTGGCAATAAAGTGAATGAGGGCTTCATTTGCCTTGCCGTCAATTGGCGGTGCCTGCAATTTCACTCGCAAGGTTTCCCCTTCGGATGAAACGATTTCCGTTTTTCTCGCGTTGGGACTGACTTGCACGGCAATTCGGAAACCTGCGTTCGTCCCGGACAGCCATTCCCTGCTCATATCAGGTTGGACAGGATAAGGTTGGTGACAACACGCGAAATGATCTGAAGCAGAAAAAAAGCGATCAGGGTCGAGAAATCGAAAGCGCCCAGAGTCGGGATAAAACGCCTGATAGGCTTCAGCAGGGGCATATTCAGTTCACGGACAAACGAGGCGATTGGCGCAAACGGATTGATCCAGCTGAAAATGACTTCGATGATCAACAGACCCATGAAGCCATATATAATCCAGTTCAGCAAGGATAAGGCTGTCAGGAAAACGATGACTTTAACGGCAAAATAATTGATCAGCCAGGTATCGAACAAGGCTGAAATGACGGCCATAAGGACGGCTGCGATAATGGACGACCAGTCATATCCGCCTTTTCCGGGGATAACCCTGCGCAAGGGTTTGATCGCCCAGTCCGTTAGCTGGAAAATCAGGTTGGCAATTTGCATGGGAGGTCTTGCCCTGACGACCTGAATCCAGAACCTCAGCAGAAAAGCGCCACCCAATATGGTTGTGGCCGCATCGACGATCATTTTCAGAATGCTGTACAGCACGGTATATCCTTTACATCAATATGGTGACTTGTCCATCTGTGTCCTGACGAGTCTAGCAGAGTCGCTTTTGCCGATTTTTGATTATTCCTCAATACCGGTTCGGTTGAGCCGGAAGTAATGCACGTCTGACC
>JAEYIG010000025.1 GCA_023409175.1 Pseudomonadota bacterium | reverse complement strand
GTTTTTCAGTATTGAATTTGCCGGCATCGAACGGAGATACTAAAAATAATCTATACGCCTGAATTTCAAGACAATTTACGCGCGACTACTATACACCTTTTCACTCTGGCAGTTCTTCTTCGTTTTCGACAGACTCTGTCTCATCAACACTTTCAGTGACGTCAAGAATGCGCGCTTCCACAGACAGATCGATCTCGTCCCATCGGATCAGATCGACCCGAACTTGTGTTCCCCGTGCAAGGGGGCGCATTCCCGGCATCGAAATCGTCAACGGAAGATCGATGAGACGCAGCATTTCATCCCTGATGACGACAGCTTCTGCCTGCCTGACATTGTTTTGGGACAGCCAGCGCAAACACCAGTAACGTTCCATTTTAGACTGGAACTCGCCGTAAGCACTGTAAACGGAATCGAACGCACTGACTATGGCGAACAAATTGGCATCTTTTGGCTTGAATGGCGCCGATAACGGAGCCGTGATTCCATAATTGACACATGCCAGAATCTGCCACTGATTGACAAGATCCGTATAACGCCTGAGAGGAGAGGTACACCACGCGTACTGGTCGACGCCCAATCCCTGATGAGGGGCGGCATGCGTGACCATTTTCACCTGCATCCGGTTCAACCAGCTGCCCGTACCGCCGCCCTGACTTCTGTAAATACCGGGTATGCCGTGTTCCTGCAAGAGCTTGCCCCATGAACTGTTGGCGAAAATCATCAGTTCCGCCACGATCTTGTCGAGCGGAGCTGTCCGCTTTCGGCGCTCAATAGTGACAATATCGTTATCATCCACGTAGAAATTGAAATCAACACGGTTGTTCTGTTCGGGTTTCAAACCGAAACCTTCGCGTTTTTCCATCCGTTTTTTCTCGAAGACACGCGAACAATGCCACAAAACGGCAATATCCTCTTTATGGGGATAATCTCCCTCCCCTTTTTCGAGACTTTCCGGGGTAATCAGGCTGTCGAGATCGTTATGGCGCAGATTCTCGGCAACCCGGATCATTTCCGCCCTGGTTTCTGTCTCGATGACAGACCAGTCGTCCGGATTGAGTGTTGCATACAGGCTCATTGCCGGTCGTTTTTCTCCGGCACTCAGGGTAAACACATTGACCAGCTCATCTGGCAACATAGTGATTTTGTCCCCCGGCATATAAACCGTCGAAAGACGTTTTTTTGCAATTTCATCGAGCGAATCTTCCGGCTTCATACCGAGGGCCGGCGCGGCAATGTGAATGCCGATCCGGACATGTCCGTCAGGCAGAGTCGTCACTGAAAACGCATCGTCGATTTCAGTCGTGGTAATGTCGTCGATTGAAAACGCATTGACTTCGGCCAGAGGCAAATCCGCCGTAATAACAGGCACGTCAATTTTTGGAAACCGTGTTCCACGAGGGAAGTTTTCGAACAAAAAACGCGCCAGATGCAATTCTTTCGGATTGGCCAATGCGCCAAGATTGAGCAACAGGCGTTCAGGAGAAATGTGAAGTTCGTCACAAGCCGCCGCCAGTGCCTTATATTCAATGCTGTTCTTGTCCGGTTTGCACAAAAGCTGGACAGCATTCGTCCGGATAGGCTCTGGCAATCGTCCCTGAACCAGTTCTTCAACATATTGCTGCTGAATAACGGCCTGTTGACGTTTTTTTTCCAGACTGGCCAACGCGGCCTGCAAGGATTTTTCAGGCGCGGCCTTATATCGGCCCTTCCCTTTTTTGTAAAAATAGATCGGTGCCGAATGGAGCCTCAACAACAGGGCTGCGGCTTCTTCCGGCTTCAAGTCATGCCCGAAATATTCCTTGCCGAGTTCCTGATAATCGAACTCATTCTCACCGGCGACTTCCCACAAGAAGTCCAGGTCAATCTCTTCTGATACCTCTGCCGCTTCCGAAATCAACTCTGCCGGCTCATGAGAACTGAATTGAAATAAAACGTCCTTGGCCCGAACTTTTGTCCGTTTGCCTCCGGGCAGCTCGACCTGAAATGCTTCGCCGACCTGATTCAATATGCCGCCAGTTTTAAATTCACCGGATTCTTCAAAAAATAAATTCATTCACCGCTCTATTCATTACCAGGACTTTTGCTATTTTTCCCAGCCTATGTCTGGCTGGGCCTGTTCAATTTTACAGAAAGAAAGCACATCGTCGAGATATTGTTCAAAATCGGACAAACCATGATCACTGCCTTCTATAATGGTTTGCATCGCTCCCCTATAATGTTGTTGCATCATCCGCCAGTCCAGTAGCTGGTCTCCTTTTGCAGCAATAAGCATGTATCTTTGCGGGCGGGTGATTTTTGATATCTGAATGGATTTCAATTCTTGTTCATATTTTTCAATGAATTCCAGCCACTCACGCACCCGGAGATCACTTCTGTCCGGACTGTCTCCCAATATCTTGATTTTCCATGGATTGATAACGGGATTCAACAGCACCGCCCGACATTCAAGCTTTTCAGCAATCCAGTTTGCATAATAGCCTCCCAGGGATGAACCGATAACGGCAATGGATTCCGGAGGGTATTGGCTTGCCAGCTTCAATGCAAGCTCAACCGATTTCGCTGGAGATGAAAGCAATTGCGGGCAAATGTATTCATTTTCCCGACTCAGTCCCTTCAATTTTCCGGCAATGACTTGCGCTTTGAAGGAATGTGGTGAAGACTGGAATCCGTGCAAATACAAAATCATGAAGATCCTTTATCTTAACGACAGTTTATCCAGTATTTTCTGATGAATGCCACCAAATCCACCATTACTCATTACCAGGATATGATCCCCCGGACGGGCTACCGAAACGATTTCATCCACTAGTTTGTCGATATCACCAAACGCTTTTGCTTTGTCTCCCAGAGGCGACAGTGCTTCGGCCAGATCCCAGCCAAGGGCATTCTTGCCGTCATCTGCACCATATCCGAAAACAAGATCCGCTTCGATGAGACTTTGCGGCAACGCCTGTTTCATGACGCCAAGCTTCATGGTATTGGATCGGGGTTCCAGAACAGCCAGAATGCGTTCATTGCGCCGGGTGCCTGTTTTTTTCTTCAGACCGGCTATCGTTGTGGCAATTGCTGTTGGATGATGCGCAAAATCGTCATATACCGTAACGCCTGCCACATTTCCCCGGCATTCCATGCGTCTTTTGACGTTTTTGAATCGGGAAAGCGACTC
>JAEYIG010000224.1 GCA_023409175.1 Pseudomonadota bacterium | reverse complement strand
ATGAAATGCCCTGCAGGTATCTGACCAGGATGTCCTGAAGGTCGGACACTTCTGCTGTTTTTCCGCACATTCCCTGGGCAAACACACATCCTTTGACGGTGGGCGTAGCTATGGTTTGTTCACATTGCATACAAAACATGTTTTGTTCCTCGGCTAGAATTAATCACAATCCCAAACATTCATTTAATATGAATGTTTGGGATTGTGATTAATATCAGATGGGATGTCAAGCAGTGATGGGGGTGAATTTAAGGAAAAGGGCAATTCGTTTATGGTGTGCAATATTTCAGTAAAGGATGATTGTCATTCCGTCCGGATTGCGGGAAAAGATAGCACTTGATGCTTTCAGACATTCAGGTACAGGTTCAGGCAATGACCATGATGAACACAGACTGAGTCTGAATCTGTGCTGGTTTTTGTCTAGGGGAAAGGAGTGAAATTATTCCATTAGACGGCAATATCCAGTCTGAAAAAGACGGCTGATTTCTTCTTTGCTTATTGGGTAAGGCTTTTCAAAGTATAATTTGTCCTTTGACCGATCGTTTTTACTGTTGTCCTCTTCAAATTTCGTTATCGGTCTTAACTTTGAATATCGAGTATCGTATGGCGAAAGTATCACCGGAAAAAGAGTGTCTGGATTGCGGGAAACCCTTCAGCGGGAATCCACGGGCGAGGTATTGTCCAAGTTGTCGTGAACTGAGAAAGGCCGGAACCAGTTTCCACGAGGCCAGGATCACAAGACCGGGACCATTCAAGCGTCTTGGCGCCAAAATCGAGCCGATCAAGAAATATCTTTCTTTCTGGCGCCTCGTTATCCTGAACATCATTCTGCTTGTGATCGGATTCATATGCGTCTGGTATTTGAAAAACCAGCCTTACAGCTATGAAACCCAGCAAAGACTGGAAGCGTTTGCCCCATCCAATCTGGCTTTGACGGTGATGCTGGTTTGGGGGACTTTGATGCGCGTCTTTTACTGGTGGAGAGAAAACAAATCGGATAATTCTGTTTTCTGGAGGGAGGGATACTGGAAACAATTGGCCGCCTGGCTGTTCGGTATCATTTTCACTGAATTCTGGGGAATGTTCTTTTTGCTGACCTGATGGGCAGGATAATTGACTAATAAGAATGGCTGACATGACTGTCAGCCATTTTTTTTGCCTGTTTCGTCATGGAAACGTCATACAAGTTTTCTAACATGATTTTATCTGCCGGATTCGTTCATGAAGCGAGTCGCAAAAAAGAGAGGTCAAATCATGATTCAGTTGGAAAATGTTTCGGTAAAGTACGGCAAGACGGTTGCATTGCATCCCGTTTCGCTCGATATCAGGGATAGCCAGTTCACTGTCCTGCTGGGTTCGTCCGGCGCAGGGAAATCCACCTTTTTAAGATGCCTTAATCTGATGAATCCGCTTTGTGGCGGAAGTCTTCACGTATCGGGGTTTGATGGAACCTGGCGAAAAAAATCCCTTCAGTTGTTGCGCCGCGAGACGGGCATGATTTTTCAGCAACATCAGCTGATCGAGCGGCAAACCGCTCTCCAGAATGTGCTGATGGGCCGGTTGGGATATCACACCTTCTTCAGGACTCTTTTTCCATTGCCAAAAGCCGAACAGGAACTGGGACTTCAATGCTTGAAGCGTGTCGGCCTGCTCGACAAGGCCTTATGCAGGGTAGACCAATTAAGCGGTGGCCAGCAGCAGCGTGTGGGGATAGCCCGGGTATTGGCCCAGCAGCCCAGGACGATACTGGCAGATGAACCGGTCGCGAGTCTTGATCCCGCAACGGCCGACAAGGTATTGGATCTGATCCACACGATTTGCAAGGAAGACGGCATCTCTGCCGTCGTCAGCCTGCATCAGGTCGATCTCGCCAGAAAATATGCCGACCGCATTATCGGCCTTGCAGGTGGCAGGGTCGTTTTCGACGGTTTGCCGGAAGAACTGAGTGAAAGGCAGGTTGAATCGCTCTACCGGAACCGGCTTCCGGATTCCAGGGCTGCTTCACAAAACCCGTTAGTCAATGTACCCGTACCCATTATCAGTTGAGGAGTTGTCGTGAAAAAATTGTTTTCCATATGTTGTCTGGCCGTATTTACGTTGTTGGCTTCATTGGCGCATGCTGCCAATCCCGATCCTTCCACACTCAAGGTCGCTTTGTTGCCGGATGAGAATGCCGCAACGATCATCAAGAAAAACAAGCCTTTGCAGGATTATCTGGAAAAGAAACTGGGAAAGAAAGTCCAGCTGATCGTGACGACCGACTATTCGTCAATGATTGAAGCCATGCGGCATGGCCGGCTTGACCTGGCTTATTTCGGGCCCCTTTCCTATGTGCTGGCGAAACAGAAAAGCAATATCGAACCTTTTGCTGCGGTGAAGCAGAAGGGAAAAACGACTTATGAGGCCGTCCTTATCGCCAATACGTCGTCTGGCATCAACAAGATTGGTGACATCGTCGGGAAAAACGTCGCTTTTGGCGACAAGGCATCCACTTCCAGTCACTTGATCCCTAAGTCGATGCTGGCTGAAAAGGACCTGTATGCCGGTAAAAATTACAAGGAACATTTCGTCGGCGCTCATGACGCGGTTGCCATGTCTGTCCAGAACGGTCACGCGCAGGCAGGCGGCTTGAGCAAGCCGATTTATGAAACACTGGTTCAGCGCGGCCTGATTAAAACCCAGAAGGTCAAGGTGATTGCGACTTCCAAACCGTTTCCCCAATATCCCTGGACGATGCGTTCCGACCTGAACCCACAGTTGAAACAGAAAATCAAGACAGCCTTTCTGGAAATCAACGATCCAGCCGTCCTGAAACCGTTCAAGGCGGAAGGTTTCGGCGCCGTGACGGATAAAGACTATAACGTGGTACGGAATCTGGGCAGTTTGCTGAAGCTCGATTTGTCTAAATTCTGATCGGGAGCCGACATGTCCTTATCTGCTGAATTCTCACCATTTCTGAGCGCACGCAGGCTTGCCTGGAACAAGGCACTGGCAACGATGGCAATCGTGATTATCGTTGTGGCCGGATGCTGTTATTACGCAGGCCTGTTCGATCTCGAACGGTTGACTGAAGGGATCCCGAGTCTGGCCAGCCTGATCGGGGAAATGTTCCCGCCGGATTTCGAACAATGGAAATCGTGGATGAAACCGCTTCTCGATACCCTGGCGATGAGTGTTGCCGGGACGGCCATCGCCGTTATCGTATCCGTTCCACTGGCCGTATTGGCGGCGAAAAACACCAGCCCGCATCCATTGGTTTTTCATGTGTTCAGGGGGATTTTGAACGGTTTACGCTCCATTCCCGAACTGATCATGGGAATTGTATTTGTCGCTGCAGTCGGTTTTGGTGCATTGCCCGGTGTTCTTGCACTGGCCTTCCATTCCATCGGGATGGTCGCCAAGTTTTTTGCGGAATCAATTGAACATGTCGATCCTGCACCCGTGGAAGCCGCCCGTGCATCCGGTTGCAATTCCCTGCAGATCATTGTTCACGGTATTTTCCCCCAGGTGTTTTCACAAATGGCCGATACTGCCATTTACCGGTGGGAATACAACTTCAGGGCCTCGACGGTCATGGGCATGGTTGGAGCGGGTGGTATCGGGTTTGAATTGATCGGGTCATTGCGGATTATGCAGTATCAGGAAGTGTCCGCCATTTTGATCGTGATACTTGCCATGGTGACGGTGGTCGATGCCTTCAGTTCCTGGTTGCGTAAAAAAACACAATAACATCGAGTCAAAGATGAAAAAACCGAAAGTGATACTGACCCATTGGGTTCATCCTGAAATTGTTGAAATGCTTCAGGAAAAGGCAGAAGTCATTGCCAATCGATCCAGAAAGACCCTTCCGCGTAAGGAACTCCTGAAAAAAGCGGCCGATGCCGATGCAGTAATGGCGTTTATGCCGGATTGTATTGATGAGGACTTTCTGAAAGCGTGTCCCAGACTGAAAGTCATCGGTGCCGCACTTAAGGGCTACGATAATTTCGACGTGAAGGCATGTTCCGATCGCGGAGTATGGGTGACGATTGCGCCGGATCTGCTGACGATTCCCACTGCGGAATTGACAGTGGGACTTACGCTGGCAATCACCCGGAATATGCTGGCAGGAGACTGTCATATCCGGAGCGGCCAATTCAATGGCTGGCGTCCGAAACTTTACGGGCTTGGCTTGCATAAGCGGACGGCCGGTATTGTCGGTATGGGGTTGGTTGGGAAGGCGGTTGCCGAGCGCCTTAAAGGGTTCGGCATGAACCTTCTTTATGCCGATCAGGTTCCGTTGTCACCGGAAGAAGAAAAAGAACTGGGCTTGAAATGGATCGATTTTCCCCAGTTGGTAAAAACTAGCGATATTGTCATCCCTTTATTGCCCCTTACGGAACAGACATTTCACCTGTTCGGTGAGGATGTTCTTGATAAAATGAAACAGGGCAGTTATCTGGTCAATGCCTGCAGGGGGTCAGTTGTCGATGAAAAAGCCGTTGTCCGGGCGCTTAAAAACGGACATCTTGCTGGATATGCGGCGGATGTTTTTGAAATGGAAGACTGGATACGGACGGACCGGCCACGGAAAATCCCAAAAAAACTGCTGGACAATACTGCGCAAACTTTCTTTACCCCTCATCTGGGCTCCGCTGTCGATGAAGTCCGGGCCGAAATTGAACGGTATTGTGCCAATAGCATTCTTCAGGCGCTGGCAGGTGAAGTGCCGGATGGAAGGGTTAACGACATCCAGTGAACGAAATCAAAAAGGACAGCGTCGCTGTCCTTTTTCAGG
The DNA here is from genome assembly GCA_023409175.1 of Pseudomonadota bacterium. GTDB lineage: Bacteria > Pseudomonadota > Gammaproteobacteria > Burkholderiales > Burkholderiaceae_D > Oxalobacter. The sequence goes on along the minus strand of JAEYIG010000224.1, from coordinate 1,972 downwards.
ATTAATGCAGGTTTGAGGAATTCCGTTTCTTGTCTCGCTGTTCTTCAAACTGGCCGTAAATTTTCGGGAGGTTCTTGACGATGGTCGTGACGAGTTCTTCCCTTTCTTCCGCCGGAATCTGCTGGCATCCTGACACTTCCGGAATGTATTCGGAATAGAGGGTCAGAATCGGGGTCAGCAAACCTTCTGTCTTGCTGGCTTCGACCATGTCTTTCCAGCCTTCGCGGCGCAAGTCCATACCCAGAATGAATCCATAGGCCCATTCGTTGGCACTGCATTTTCCGTCCGGGTCGGCATAAAGGAACGGATAATATTCATCGTTGCGTTTCAGGATGGATTCGATATGTTCCCAATGCTGTTTCAACGCTCCCATGATCTCGTCGGCTTCTTCCTGATTTTTGAAATCAGGCATTTTGCCGCCAAAAATGTATGGCAGGTATTCTTCAGGAGAAACAGGTTCCGGGCTGCAAATCAGGGCACACAGAAAACCGTCGAGAACTTCCAGATGCATGGCGTTTTGCGAGGCGCGCGCATCAAGATAACGTTCCAGTGCATCCATTTGTTTGTCTGTCAGTTTGGCAGACGGTTCTTTGAAATTCAGGAAATCGTCGAGAGCGCTCAACGCGTCATCTTTTTCGTTTTGATTGTTTTCAGACATAAGCGGACCGTGAAGGTGGGATTAAAGGAAAAAGCTCAGGAAATAGTATAACAATAGTTTCAGGACACTTGAACAATTCCATATGGCTATTATGGTTCGTACCGATTAAATAGCCGTCCTCTGCTATAAATCAAAAGGGTTTTGTTTGTCCCCCATATTATTTTCCTAAATGAAACGATTTTTCATTTGTATTTCGATAACTGGATATTACTGGAGAAATTATGAATCGCACAGGAAAAGCACGCTGGTTCGGTGGCCTGAAAGATGGCAAAGGCACGTTGACGACTGAAACCAATACCCTTTCAAATACGCCTTATTCCTTTTCAGCCCGTTTCAAGGATGGAAGTGGAACCAATCCTGAAGAATTGATTGCCGCCGCTCATGCGGGCTGTTTTACGATGGATCTGTCCGGAAGACTGGGAGCCGTCAATATGGTACCGGAAGAACTCGATACCACGGCAACGCTGACGATGGAAAAAACGGACAAGGGGTTTACCATTACGAAAATCCATCTTGATGTCAAAGCGAAAATTCCTGGAGGGGATGTCTACGAATTCCAGACTGCTGTGGGAAGGGCAAAGGAAGGATGCCCGGTGTCAAGATTGCTGAATGCCGACATAACGGTTGATGCGAAATTGAACTGACTTGATAATGCCAGACAAAAAGACGGCTTTTGAAAAGCCGTCTTTTTTAATGGTCATTGGCCCGGGACGATGTACCTCGATGGAGGTGGGGTCGTGGTATTGGGAGGTGGCCCATAATTTGGTGACGGTTGGGGGATGTTCCGGGTACTTCCGGTCGAGTAATTGGTCGTGACGGGAATGCTGTTGCCTCTGGAATACATACATTGCTGGTACGCATTGTCGTAACGCAGCTGTGCCTGATAACCGGTAGTCGTTCCTGAACTGGCGCCAGTCAGTCCTCCAAATAGAAGCCCCACACCGGCGCCGACTGCCGCTCCCGATCCGCCATCGATCAGTACGCCACCCGCTGCACCCAGAGCGGTACCAAGGGCAGCACTTTTCACGCCACTGTCGAGTGCAACATCGTTCGGGTTGGTTCCTGCCTGGGACGCGGCAAACTGTCTGCACAATAAATCGTCAGCGCGGAATTGTTCGAAACTGACACCTTTTCCGGGAAGCACCATGACATTAGGGCCTGACGGCATGGATGAACAGGCTGCCAGCGCAAGCGGTACGAGGAATAAGAAGTATCTGGGTTGGAGTGGCATTTTTGCTCCTTCGGATTGCGTAGTCAGAATGATGGCGTTGCCATTATTGGGTTTCCTGTGGAAAAGGAATGACTCTTTGCCAG
>JAEYIG010000206.1 GCA_023409175.1 Pseudomonadota bacterium | reverse complement strand
TGAAAGCAGCGCATTCAGGCATTGCCGCGGAGACAGCACACCGGTTGTGAGATAAGGTGAAATCCGGCTTGTCCCTTCAATATACGGCTTGTCCCGGTCATGTGCATAGCCCCCGATCCTGTCCTGGCAAAAACGGTCCAGCAATTCAAGGGCAGCCTCTTCACCACAGGGAAAATGTGCATCCGGAGTGAATTTTTCATGCGGAAAGAAAGAGGACGGTATCCGCTTTGCCTCAGCCTGTCCTTCCCTTCGCTCCGGCATTGGCAGGCAACGTGAATCCTGCCCCACCAGTCGTTCCAGGAAAGCCCGCTTGAACGGTGTGAACACCCTGAACATGTTGGCCTCCCGGTTGCATACCGAACCGGGCGGCAACAACAGGCTGTCGTCGAAACGGTGTACACGTGTTTCCACGGACAGGTTATCTTCCACCCAACGGTCACGACGCTGCTCATTCAGCTCATACTGGTTATTGAAGTACAGGCCACTGGCGTGTTCCCTTGCGCAAAAATCCACCACGAACCGGGCCGCTTCACGATAACTGCCACAGACATGGCAGACAAGCGGAATCCCCAATCCGGCAAGGTTTTTTGCGAGCAGGCGCAAATGCCCGTGGACAAAAGCGGTCTGGCGCGGCGAGACATCATGTTCATCCCACTGCGACAAGGGAGCCGTAAACACGGCAACAACGCTTGCATGCGGGTCTTCACACGACGCCGCCAACGCCCTGTTGTCCCGTACGCGCAAATCCGTCCGGAACCAGATGACATGCCTGTTGAATGGTTTTTCCGTTTTTATCATGGGAAGCAATGACGTTATCGGTTGGTATCAGCCATATATACTGCCTATTCAGAAAGCCGGGAATGATATTTTATAAACATGGGCTGCCATCACTTCCTTGCCGCTTCCTTTTCCCCTCTTCCCTATTCATATGGCCGCCAGCAAAAACCGGAACCACAGGTTCAGGCCGTGAGAAAACACTGTAATGATGCACGTCTCACCAACGTAACCAAAAACATTGGACTTTCGGTTTCTCATTCCAGACTGAAAGTGATTATCCCGTTCCTGAAGTTTTCCGCATTCGTATTCATGAACACAATCCCGACAACAGGCTTGTCCAGCTGGATGGAGCCGCCTGTAATACCCATGAATGGGTTGTCCGTCCTTCCGAGCATACCGCCAATCGACCATGTATTGGAAGAATTGCCGTGCCGGTTCAATGTAACCGAACCATTAAAATCAATACCGCTACCCGCTTCGTGGCACAGCCGGAATTCAGTTGAAAATATCGAGCCAGTGGATATGTTGTTGGTACCGCCGACATTCAGGCTGGAGCCCCTGTAACCTGTTGCCACGATCCCGTCTGAAGTGACCAGCCTGATGGACGGGATACCCCTTCCCCCGCACGTTAACGAGTGCAGGTTAACCGTCACACGCATGGCTTTTTCCGGAATGTCCGTCATTTCAAAAGAAGCGACGCCAGTCATATCTTTTGAGACCGCGGAAAGAATCGTCTTTCCCACAAACCGGTCATGACTGACATTGCTTAAATCCGAAGCCGCCTTTCCCGCCACTTCATTTGCCAGGCCGGAAATGTCAATCAGGCCTGAATCGGTTGCCGCATTGAATGCCTTGATACAGGGCAACAGGGTCAGTGCCGGTGGCTGGACAGTATCGGAAGAACCATAAATCCCGTTTGAAAGGGACGCATCGAAATAAACGTCATGAGGAAAGTTACTTCCATTAAGCGCGACCACATGAGTTGTTTCCAGCCTTTTGAATGCACCGTCAACCGGAACCAGATCATTATATGAATTGGCGCCAGTGTTACCGGTTATGTTCGGCAATCCTGCCGCCAGCCTGATTCCGGGCGTGGCACTCCCTTGCGCAAACCGTCCGATCAGGTCAGGCAAATTGAAAGTCGTCTGTCCATTTCCCACACCATACGTTGTCCCGATGGCGGCAAACAGGTCGGCATACGTCTCCCGTCCGACTTCCGATCCATCTGCCGTGAGATAACCTGCGGGTGGCGTATCCACCGCAAAATATTCAATGCTTCCGATTGGCGTTCCCCTTCTGGCGATCTCCCCGGCCAACTCCTGTACCTTGCTGTCCAGTTCGGCTCTGTCTGCCTTGTCCCTGATCGCGTCCTGAATACCCTGCTCATCGGCTTTCGCCTCAATCCGCTGAATCAGTCCGGCAAGGTCGATCCCCAAAGACAGCCGTGCCGCCTCCTTGTCGCCACTATCGTCACCAAGCAACTCATCAAGATAGTCCCTCAGCTTTCCAAGCGCGTTTTTCATTTCTCCTGTTGTCGTTGCCGGAACTCTCGATCCGTCCAATATATTCTTTTCAGGCAATTGGGTCATGTCTTTTCTCCATAAAAAAAGACCCCGCTTTAAAAAGCGAGGCCTGTAAGATGTTCAAGTTTCAAGACGCATTTCGGGCGTCAGGGATATGTTATCCGTTTAAGCGACATCGGTCAGCTTGTACATTCTTTTTTATGATTCCGATGCGCCTTCAAATATCCTTTCGTTCTGCTTCCTGACTGTCCGGTAACTGATCGTTTCCGTATGTGTATCACCTGGACATTCATATTCTTTCAGCCTGGTCAAAACCCAAAGTCCTGTCCGTAAGAAAATACTATAATGGTGCGCTTCCCACTCCCGTAACGAAAAACATTGGCGGAACCGTTTTGATGCAAACGGAAAAAAACGAAAAGAGGATTCCTGCAGCGGCCGTCAGCCGCCATAAACAGGCGCTTTCCCGGACAAGGGCATTTTCCGTGAATGGTAGCGGTCATGGTTGAATTCCTGCAAATGCACTGGGTAGAAATGGCAGGGGCTTTTTTCGGCCTCATTTACCTGTATTTCGAATACAGGGCGTCCATGCTGATGTGGCCGTCCGGCCTGTTGATGGCCGGCTTTTATGTCTACGTCCTGACCGTCAGCGGGTTTTATTCAGGCGCGGCAATCAACGTGTACTACATCGTCATGGGCATTTATGGCTGGCTCGCCTGGCGCAAAAAGGCGCAGGAAACCGATAAGCTGCGCCATATGCGGCAAACCAGGCATTTCATACTGATAACCGTATCAGTCGTTATCTTGTGGGCTTCCCTGACATTCTTTCTCGCGCAAACGGACAGTCCCGTTTTCGCCGTGGACGCATTGATAACGTCCCTTTCGCTGGTCGCGATGTGGATGCTTACCCAACGTTATGTCGAGCAGTGGATATTGCTCATCGTGGCGAACGTGATTTCCGTTTTCGCCTATGCGCATTCGGGACTCTATTTCACCAGCGTGATGTATTTCGTATATGCCGTCGCTTCCGTGGCGGCCTATTTTCACTGGAAAAAAATGGCGGAACAATGAAGCATTACCCTTTACCTGAAACGATAGCCACGCCAGACGCCGTGATTGTGGCGAACGGCAATTTCCCGACACATCCCCTTCCCCTCTCGCTCCTTGAGACAGGCGCGCCTGTCGTCTGTTGCGACGGCGCATTGGGGAAACTCCTCAAGGCCGGGGTGATGCCCACCATCATCATCGGCGACTGCGATTCCCTGTCCGTGCAGGACTTCGAACGTTACGCTTCCATGATCTGCAGGGTCGCCGAACAGGAATCGAACGACCTGACCAAGGCCGTCCGTTATTGCATTGAACAGGGCTGGAAAGACCTGGTCATCCTCGGCGCAACCGGCAAACGCGAAGACCATACGATCGCCAATATCAGCCTGTTGGCCGATTATCTCGACATCACCCGTGACGTCCTGATGGTATCGGATTACGGCGTGATGAACGCCATCGGCGGGGATGCGACGTTTGAAAGCTTTCCCGGACAGCAGGTATCCATCTTTTCCATCGAACAGGCACCCATGAGCAGCGACCA
>JAEYIG010000029.1 GCA_023409175.1 Pseudomonadota bacterium | reverse complement strand
GTAAGCGTCTTCAACCGGCATTCGCCAGACGGGATCGTTACTGCTTTTTGCAGCGGCAATCAGGCCATCGGCAAGTTTGTCGTGTGCATCGTCCAGTCGGGTGAACAGGCCACTATTATAGTGACCCAGTGCCACAACACAGGAACCGGTCAGGGTCGCGATGTCGATGACGACGTCTGGATGGAATTTTTCGGCATACGTTAACGCGTCGCACAATATCAGGCGTCCTTCAGCGTCAGTATTCAAAATCTCGATTGTCTGGCCGGACATTGATGTGACGATATCGCCGGGTTTGTTGGCACGGCCTGAGGGCATGTTTTCGCATGCCGGGATGATGCCGATGACGTTTTGTTTCAGGCCCAGCTCGCCTATGGCCCTGAACGTGCCCAGCACGGCCGCTGCGCCACACATGTCGAATTTCATTTCATCCATCGCGGCGCCCGGTTTCAATGATATGCCACCGGAGTCGAACGTAATGCCCTTGCCGACCAGAACGACAGGAGCTTCTTTCGATTTTCCGTTCATGTGTTTCAGGACAATGAATTTCGGCGGTTCATCGCTACCTTTGGCGACTGACAGGAAACTGCCCATTTTCAGTGCCTCGAGCTGTTTTCTGTCCAGGACTTCAATATCGAACTTGTATTTTTTTGCAAGGTTTCTCGCCTGTTTTGCCAGATAAGTCGGTGTACAGATATTGGCTGGCAGGTTTCCGAGATCTTGTGCCAGTGTCATTCCATCAGTTATCGCCCTGGCCTCTCCAAGCGCTTTTTTTGCATTGGTGACTTCACCGGAAGGAATGTAAAATGCTACTTTCTGAATTTTTGGTGAGGACCCTTTTTTGCTTTTCATGGCATCGCTACGGTACAGGGACGCATGAAACTCGTATAAGACACAATTAATTGACCATGAAACGTCCCTTCCGACGATGGTGTTCAGCGGTAACGCGATCAGCAAGTGGCTGATGGAAGTCTGGGAAATGGTTTTGATGGCGGCACTGACCGATTGGCGAAAATCTTTTTCGCTGATTTCAGGATTTTTCCCCAGACCAATCAGCAGTATTCTCTGGGAAGCCGCACCGGCAGGCTCTCTCAATAACAGCGCCGATCCCGGTTTGCCATCAATATCCCCATGTTTCAGGGCATTGCTGATGATGTTCTGGCTGTCGAGTGCGGCAGCTTCGGATGTCAGTTTTTTGTCTTCATAAACGCCAACAACGATACAGTCCGTTTTAATTGTGTTCAGAGAGTTTTTTGAGTCTGCCGATTTTATGCTAAAGTCCATTGTTTGATCCTCCACGTATCATTTAACTTCTCATGATCTTTCAACGAGCGCTAAAACGTGAACTGTTCAGTACAGCCGCAGGCGTATTTATGACTTTGTTCACGATTACCATTACGATGATGCTGATTCGTATATTGGGACAGGCAGCCAAGGGAAGAGTTGCATCGGACGACGTCCTGGCGCTGTTGGGCTTCACCTCGTTGAATTACATGCCGATCATACTCATATTGACCGGTTTTGTCTCGGTTTTGCTCGTCGTGACCCGAAGTTATCAGGATTCAGAAATGGTCGTCTGGTTTGCCTCCGGTTTAAGCCTGACAAAATGGTTGCGTCCGGTCATTGAATTCGCCATTCCCATTGTCGTTCTGGTTACCCTGTTAGGTTTTTTCGCCACTCCATGGGCTTATCGCCAGAGCGCCGAATTCCGCGAACGTTTTGAAAAACGGGAAGACATTGCCAGAATTTCTCCGGGTAAATTCCAGGAGTCCGCTGCCGCCCAGCGAGTGTTTTTTGTCGAAAAGATGTCTGATGACCTGAACAAGGTCAAAAACGTATTCATCAATTCGACAAGAGACGGCAACATCACGACAGTTGTATCGAAGGAAGGAACGATCGAAACGAACGAAAAAGGGGAAAAGTTTATCGTTCTTGACGATGGTGTGAGATATGAGGAAGTCGCGAACCAGGCAGGTTTTCGTATCATGGATTTCGATAAATACACAGCCTTCATTGCATCGAAAGTCGATATGGGGGGAACCAATGTTTCTGCCAGATCAATGACGACAATGGAGTTGTTTGAGGATACCAACAGTTACAAGCAGGGTGAACTCTTGTGGCGTATAGGATTGCCCTTCATGGCGATCCTGCTGATATTGCTGGGCATTCCGCTGGGATTCGTCAATCCGCGTGCCGGCCGTTCATTCAACCTGATTATCGCTGTCCTGCTGTATATGACTTACAGTAATCTTTTGAGTTTCATGCAGGCATACGTTGCCCAGAAAAAGATTATGTTCGGGTTTGCCTGGTGGCCGTTGCACCTGATCGTTGCGCTTGTCATTGTTTTACTGTTCGCATGGCGTCTCGGAGTCAACAGCAAATATCACCCTTATGTTCTGTTATCGGCCTTGAAATATAAACGTTTGCGGGAAAAGAAGGAACCATCATGAAAATCCTGCAACGCTATTTCCTGTCTCAGATCATCAAATCGGTTCTGTTCGTTCTTTTTGCGTTTCTTGGCCTGTTTGCATTTTTCGACCTGATCGGTGAGTTGTCCTCAATCGGTCGTGGAGGCTATCAGCTTCAGCATGTACTGATATACATTCTTCTGGGCTTTCCGGGCTACATTTACGAATTGATGCCCTTTGCCGTATTGATCGGGACGATTTATGCGCTTGCCATGTTCGCGTCCAATTCTGAATATACGATCATGCGGGTTTCGTCGCTTTCGACGCTGGATGCCTGCTGGATGCTGGCAAAAGTCGGTCTGGTGTTTCTGGTATTCACTTTTCTTGTCGGTGAGGTCATCACACCTGTCTCGGCACGTGTCGCCACAGAATTCAGGAACGGCCTTATCGGCCGGAACGTATCCGACGGATTCCGTACGGGGATGTGGAGCAAGGACACTTTGCGTCAAAATGGAGTCGATGGCCCTGTCATCGGGTCCCGTTTCATGAACGTCAAAATGATGCAGCCGGACGGAACCTTAGAGCAGATCCGTTTGTACGAATTCAATGAAAATCTTGAATTGACCAAGGCAGTGTCGGCAAAAAATGCCCGATATCTTGGAAATCACCAATGGCAACTCCATGATGTTGTTGAATCGTATCTGCATGCAGCAAACTCCGGAAACCACCGCTTCCCTGAATCTGCGCCGAGCCTGACGACTAAAAAACTCGATTCTGTCATCATGATGTCGGATATCACTCCTGATATCCTGTCTGTGATTTCGGTCGATGCCAACAAAATGTCCGCTTACGAATTGGCCATTTATAACCAGCATCTTGTGGAAAACAAGCAGGATGCCACCAGTTACCAGATGGCATTCTGGAAAAAGATCATCTATCCCTTTTCAGTGTTTGTTATGATGGCCCTGGCGTTGCCGTTTGCTTATCTGCATTTCCGATCGGGTGGCGTGAGCCTGAAAATTTTTTCAGGTATCATGATCGGTGTCGCCTTTATTCTGATCAACAATCTGTTTTCCCATGTCGGGTTATTAAATACATGGCCGGCATTTTTGACTGCCATTATTCCAAGTGCATTGTTCTTTTTGTCTGCCGTTATCGCGCTTTGGTGGGTTGAGAGGCACTAGCTTTACCGGGTTGATACGAACTTTTTGAGAATGTTTTAAAATTCATTGCGGGCAAATAATTGCCGCGATCACTGTCGCGACTGGATATAACGAGAAATAGAATGAATTTGCACCAATTACGTTTTGTGAGAGAAGCGGTCAGGCAAAATTTCAATTTGACTGACGCTGCCAAAGCCCTGTTCACTTCGCAACCCGGTGTTTCCAAAGCCATTATCGAGCTTGAGGATGAACTGGGAGTGGATATTTTCCGTCGTCACGGAAAACGTATTCGCGGACTGACCGAACCCGGCAGGATGATCCTGAATTCGATCGAATTGATCATGCAGGAAATCGATGACCTGAAACGGATCGGCAAAGAGTACGCTGCACAGGATGCCGGCAGCCTGACCATTGCGGCATCCCATACCCAGGCTCGCTATTTCCTGCCGAAGGTCATTCCGGGATTCATGCAGAAATATCCCAAAGTCCGTCTGTCGCTTCTGCAACGGAAGGTGGAAGACATCGCCCAGATGGTCTTGCTCGATCAGGCGAACCTCGCTGTCGTCACCGCCAATGTCCCTGAAATTGAAGGGCTGGTGACGTTGCCATGCCATCAATGGGAATATCACCTGGTCGTCAAGCCGGATCATCCGTTAAACGATATCAAGATGTTGACTCTTGATGAGATCGCAAAATATCCCCTGATTACCTATGACCGGGTCTTTCATGGCAGGAACCGGATCGAGAATGTTTTCGAACAGCGCAACATCAAGGCGGACATCCTGCTGGAAGTGATTGATGCCGACGTTATCAAGACCTATGTCGAACTGGGACTGGGAGTTGGCATTATTGTCGGTACCGCATTTGATAACGAACGGGACAAGAATCTGAGATCGATTCCGGTAGGACACCTGTTCGGTTCCGGACGTTCCAGTATCCTGATCCGGAAAAACGCTTACCTTCGCAGTTATATCTACGCCTTCATCGAAATGATTTCCCCGAACCTGAACCGGAAGCTGGTTGAAAAAGCGCTGGCGGGCGATGGCTCGGATTACGAACTTTAAGCCACAGGACGTTATCTTTGCAGGGTATCCCAGACTTTCTGCAGCCGCTTTACCGAAACCGGGAAAGGGGTTCGCAATTCCTGTGCAAAAAGGGATACCCGGAGTTCCTCAAGCAGCCACCGGTAATCCGTCATTTTCGGATCGTGCCGGACGTTCGATTGCCTTGAATCCCGAAGTGCACGGTAATATGGCGTGGCAACTTGTTGCCAGTCTGCCATCAAAGCCTTGTCTTTCTGTGGATCATTGCGGCACTTGTCGATACGGGTACTGCACGCTTTCAGATAACGCGGGAAGTGTTTCAGTCTTTCCAGATCGTTTTCGATAATAAAACGCTTGCTGACCAACTGGATTACCTGCTGGTTGATGTCTTCCAGCGTTTGCTCATGTGAGCGGACCGCAGGCAGTTTTTTCTGAACGTTCTGGTATTCGGTGAGGATCTGGGAGGCGAGGCGCCCTATTTCATTGGCAATCAGTCCCAGGCGGGATTTGCCTTCATTTTTCCTTTTCTCGAATTCGGTTTCCTTTTCCGGCAATGGTGACATCATGAATGTGGCGTCGACTGCTGCCTGAAGGATCTGGTCTCTCAGTTCTTCCTGTGAACCCAGTTTGATGAACTGCATACCCATCTGGGTCAGCCCACTGATGTTTTTGGACAGGAATTTCAACTGGTCTTTCAATTGCAGGGTAAACAGGCGACGCAATCCGGCATGATGCATCTGTTTTGCCATTGCAGGCTCGTCGAAGACTTCGATTTCGCAATGGGAAACTTTATCGACAAGCGCAGGATAGCCAAACAGAGTCTGTTTGCCTCTTGTGATTTCGAGCAATTCTGGCAACGGTTCAAAATCCCATGTGGTGATTTTCTCCGAAAGGTTTCCGGCTTTTTCAATACTGGCTGAAGGCATCGGTGAAGATGAAGAAGACGTTCCGGGTGAATCCTTATCCGCATTTTTCTGGGCCTGAAGTTCTGCCAGCTGCTGGAAGGATGAACGTGCCTCATGGGTGAACTCTGCCTGAAGGGCCGACAGGTTCCTGGACATTTCCAACATCCGTCCATGTTCATCGACCACCCTGAAATTCATGAAAAGATGGGCTGGCAAGGTTTCCAGCCTGAAGTCGTCCATTTTTGCGACGGCATTCGTTTCCAGGCGGATGTCTGCGATGATGGCTTCAAGCAATGAACCGGAACCGAATGCGTTTTTGTCGCAAATGCGATCGACGAACTTTGCCGCATAATCCGGCAACGGCACGCAGTTCCTGCGGATACGTTGTGGCAGCGACTTGATCAGCAAGTGCGTTTTTTCTTTCAGCATGCCTAAAACCAGCCATTCACACCGTTCTGCATCCAGTTGGTTCAACGCATATATGGGAATGGTAAGCGTCACTCCATCGCGGACATTTCCCGGCTCGAAATGGTAGTTAAGCGCCAAGTCGATGCCGGAATGACTGAACGTTTTCGGGAACAGTTCCGTCGTGATCCCTGCCGCCTCATGGCGCATCAGGTCGTCACGATCCAGAAACAGCAGTTTCGGATTGTCCCTAGTTGCGTCTTTGTACCATTTGTCAAACGAAAATCCGTTGAAAATCGTTTCAGGAAGTTGCTTGTCGTAAAAAGCGGCAATCAGGCTGTCATCGACCAGCACGTCTGTCCTTCGGGATTTGTGTTCCAGATTTTCGATTTCACGTATCAGTTTCTGGTTGTGCAGGTAGAAAGGTGCCTTGCTTTCAAAATCCCCATTGACCAGCGCTTCCCGGATGAATATTTCACGCGCTTCTTTCGGATTGATATGGCCGTAATGGATCCTGCGATGGCTGTAAACGACAAGTCCGTATAAAGTTGCCCGTTCAAAGGCAGTGACCTGAGCCGGTTTCTTTTCCCAATGAGGGTCGCTCCAGGATTTTTTCAGTAAATGGCTGCCGACTTTTTCGAGCCATTCCGGCTGGATCTGTGCGATACAGCGCGCGTACAGGCGGCTGGTATCGACCAGTTCCGCTGCCATGATCCACCGTCCGTTTTTACGGGCCAGCGCGGAACCTGGCCATATCTGGAAACGGATACCGCGTGCACCGAGAAAAATGGAGGAGTCTTCGGACTTGCATCCGATATTGCCCAACAGGCCGGTCAGGAGTGCCAGATGAAGCTGTTCGTAGGTGGCGTCGAGCTCATTCAACCTCCATCCCCGTTCACGAACGATGGTCAACAGCTGCGAATGAATGTCACGCCATTCCCTCAACCGCAAATGGGACAGGAAATTGGAGCGGCAGTTTTCATTTAACAAACGGTTCGATTTCCTGTTTTCAACGGCATCCTCGAACCATTTCCATATTTTCAGGTAACTCAGGAATTCGGAACGGGGATCATTGAATTTCTTGTGGGCGTTATCGGCCGCTTCCTGCGCTTCTAAAGGCCTGTCACGCGGGTCCTGAATGGACAGGGCAGCGGAAATGACCAGCGTTTCTTTCAGGCATTGATGGTCGCGGGCAGCCAGGATCATTCTGCCAATGCGTGGATCGAGCGGCAGTTGCGCCAGTTCACGTCCGACTGGCGTCATCCGGTTTGTTTCGTCCAGAGCACCCAGTTCCTGCAAAAGCTGGTAGCCGTCTGCAATCGCTCGTTTGAGAGGCGGTTCCAGAAAAGGAAAAGTCTCGATATCCCCCAGCCTGAGCGATTTCATCCTGAGGATGACGGAAGCCAGCGATGAGCGAAGGATTTCAGGGGTTGTATAAGGCTGCCTCTGCAGGAAATCCTGTTCTTCGTAAAGCCGGATACAAATGCCTGAGGCCACACGTCCGCACCGCCCTGCACGCTGGCTGGCGGCGGCTTGCGAGATTGATTCGATATGAAGTTGCTCGACCTTGTTTCGATAGCTGTACCGTTTGACGCGGGCAAGTCCCGTATCGACGACGAAACGGATGCCCGGAACGGTCAGGGACGTTTCGGCTACGTTCGTAGCCAGAATGATCCGCCTGCCATTGCCCGGTTTGAAAATCCTTTCCTGTTCCTGTGCGGACAGGCGTGCGTATAGGGGAAGGATCTGCACATGCGCAGGATGATGCTTTCTCAGGGTTTCCGCCGCCTCGCGGATTTCGCGTTCGCCTGGAAGGAAAACGAGTGTATCGCCCGATCCGGTCCTGAAAAGTTCGTCGATGGCATCGACAATCGCCTCCATCAGATCGCGGCTTTGCCGGGGATCGTTTCTGTTTTTTTCAGAGGCTTCCGAAGGTTTGTCGTCGATAATGGGGCGATAGCGGATTTCGACTGGATAAAGGCGTCCGGACACTTCGATGACGGGAACCGTTTTTTCGCCGTCTGAAAAATGTTTTGCAAAACGTTCTGCATCGATAGTCGCGGACGTGATGATGATTTTCAGGTCGGGCCTTTTCGGCAGAAGCTGTTTCAGGTAGCCGAGCAGGAAATCAATGTTCAGGCTTCGTTCATGGGCTTCGTCGATAATGATCGTGTCGTACTGCTTCAGTAGACGGTCATTTTGCGTTTCTGCCAGCAAAATGCCATCCGTCATCAGTTTTACGGACGCGCCCGCCTGCAATTTGTCCGTAAAACGGATCTTGTACCCGACAATTTCACCCAGGGGCGAATTCAGTTCGCGGGCGATACGGTTTGCCGTCGAACTGGCCGCAATCCGGCGCGGTTGGGTATGGCCGATCAGCCCGGTTTGGCCGCGTCCCAGTTCCAGACAGATTTTGGGAAGCTGTGTCGTTTTGCCGGAACCCGTTTCACCACAGACAACAATTACCTGATGGTTTTTGATCGCTTCGGCGATTTCATCCCGTTTGGAAGAAACGGGCAGTTCTTCGGGATACGAGATTTGAGGAAGCGGATTGCGGAATTTTTCCGCCTTTTTTGGTTGCGGTTGCGCAGTCAAACGTGGTTTTTTGGATAAAGATTCGGAAGCACTCATGTCGCTGCGCATTATAATCGTAAAGATGTTTTAATGTCTCACATTGGCTGTTTTAATGAAAACCATCCGCAGGCAGAATCCGCAGGGTGTTCAATCAATTTTTGGGTGATTCCGATATGGAAGAACAATTCGTAGAGTGGCTGCGTTCTGTAGCGCCTTATATCCATGCTTTCCGCGGGCAGACGTTTGTCGTCGCTTTTCCGGGAGAACTGGTCAAGGCCGGCTCATTGCCGGTGCTGGCGCATGACCTGTCGTTGTTGCATGCATTGGGTATCAAAGTCGTTCTGGTTCACGGTTCCCGCCCTCAGGTTGAGGAACAGCTGGAACTCCGGCATGTCAAGAGCCATTACTATAACGGAAGCCGCATAACAGACCCTGAAGCGCTGGAATGCGCCAAGGAAGCGGCCGGTGAGTTGAGAATGGATATCGAGGCGGCTTTCAGTCAGGGTTTGCCCAATACGCCGATGGCCCATGCGGAAATCAGGATCGTCTCGGGCAATTTTGTCACGGCAACGCCTTTGGGCATACTGGATGGTATCGACCTGCAATGGACAGGCAAGGTACGCAAGATCGCTTACGACAGCATTCATCCGATTCTGGCGCAGGGCGATTTGATCCTGTTGTCTCCGTTGGGGTATTCCCCTACCGGGGAAGCGTTCAATGTACGTATGGAAGACGTTGCCGTATCGGCTGCGTTGGCCCTGCACGCACACAAACTGATATTCGTCACCGAAACACCGATCATAAAAGACGTGGATGGGAATGAAATACGTGAAGTGACTTCCCAACAGGTGGAAAAGATACTGAAAACAAGTCATCTTTCCCCCGAAGCGGCGGATTACCTGCGGTATTGCGCGAAAGCCTGTATTGGAGGAACGCCTCGTTCCCATATCGTGCCATTCTCGACAAATGGAGCGGTTCTGCAGGAACTGTTCACCCATGACGGTATCGGTACGATGGTAACCTATGAAAATGTCGAAAGCTTGCGCGAAGCGACCATCAAGGATGTCGGTTCCATTTTAAAATTGATCGAACCTTACGAAGAAAACGGTACGCTGGTAAAGCGCGGTCGCGAACTGCTGGAACGCGAAATCGAGAATTTCTCGGTTATCGAGCACGACGGGGTCATTTTCGGATGTGCCGCCCTGTATCCGTTCCCGGCAGAAAAAATGGCGGAAATGGCATGCCTGATCGTCGATCCGGATGTCCAGAATGAGGGGGATGGCGAGAAGATCCTGCACCATATGGAAAACCGGGCGAGGGAACAGGGATACAAGACGCTTTTCATTCTGACGACCCAGACGGCCCACTGGTTCTTGAGACGCGGATTTGTCTATGCCAGCGTGAATGAATTGCCCAAAGACCGCCAGCGGATTTATAACTGGCAACGCAAGTCGCAGGTTCTGATCAAGAAACTTTAACAGGAATGACCCGCTCAAAATAAAACGGAATATCGATCAAGGAGAACAGCATGGCAAGAATGGTTCAATGCATCAAACTGAATAAGGAAGCCGAAGGCCTCGATTTCCCGCCTTATCCGGGAGAACTCGGCAAGAAAATTTATGAAAACGTTTCAAAAGAAGCCTGGGAAGCATGGATCAGGTTGCAGACGATGCTGGTCAATGAATACAGGCTCAATCTGGCCGATCCGAAAGCGCGCGAATACCTGAAGGAACAGATGGAAAACCATTTCTTTGGTGAAGGGGCTGATCAGGCTGAAGGATACGTTCCCGAGAAGAAGTAAAGAAGTGCCGGTTTTCCGGAAATTTACGTTATTATTGAAGCGCAACAGTAAACGTCTTTCTTCTAACAGATTCAGGAGGAATTATGCTGGATTCTTTGAAACAGGCCGGAAAGAATATCGGCCGTGAGTTGAATCGTGCCTGGGAAAGCCTGTCCGATGGCTGGCGTGAGTTATTGAGCCGTTGCAGCAATGCGCTGGTTCATTATGAACGTGAAGATTATCCGGATCAGGAAATATCCTTTCCGCATTGGGGCATCATGGCCGTTGAACTGGAAGAAACGGCTGGCGAACTGATCGTCCGGGTTGAAATGCCGGGTGTGGAAAAAGAAAACTGTTCCATTCAGGTAATCGGAAACACGCTTTTTATCCGCGGCGAAAAACGGTCTTTGCGCGAAACGCCAAGCAGCACTTTCTATGTCGTCGAACGGGCGTACGGTTCGTTTGAACGTTCCATCACGTTGCCGAAAAATGTCGATAGCGAAAAGGCACAGGCCAGTTACGTCAATGGCATATTGTCGATCCGTTTGCCCAAGGCGATCAGCGAAACGATCAGGAGCATTCCTCTCGAGTAAATGCGTTTCTGTTCTGCATTGATGCCTTTTAAAACCGAATTTCTGGGATATTGACCGATGACATTCAAAATAACTTCCCCGGCCTTTGCCGACAAGGCGATGATGCCGGCACTCTATACTTGCGAAGGCAAAAACGTTTCCCCTCCACTGGCATGGAGCGCGCCTCCTGCCGGAACGAAAAGCCTTGTGCTGATCAACGACGATCCGGATGCACCCGATCCGGCTGCGCCGAAAATGACCTGGGTCCACTGGGTTTTGTATAACCTGCCTCCGGTAGCAGCAACCCTGTCTGAAGCCGTGCAGGACAGCGACTTGCCGAAAGGGACGCTGATCGGCACGAATGACCGGCAGTTTGCGGGTTACAGTGGCCCATGCCCTCCAATCGGCACCCATCGCTATTTTTTCAAGCTGTATGCCCTTGATACGGTTTTGCCGGATATGGGAAATACGACCAAGGCAGAAGTCGTCAGGAAGATGGAAGGGCACATTCTGGCGCAGACCGAGATGATCGGACTGTACGTCAAGAAGGAAAATGCCTGAAGAGGATTTTCTGAAGCCGACATGAAAAAGGTGTTTCCCTTTTCAGGGAAACACCTTTGTTTTTTACTTCTTCAGGTTTTCGTCATCAACCTTGCCTTCATCGTGGACCAGTCCGGAACGGATGGCATCGTCAACGGTTTCCAGAAAAACGAACTTCAGCTGGTTGCGCGCTTCTTCCGGAATGTCGTCAAGATCGCGCTTGTTGCGAGCCGGAAGCATTACCGTCTTGATACCGGCGCGAAGCGCTGCCAGAACCTTTTCCTTGATGCCGCCGACTGGCAATACCAATCCTCTCAGGCTGATTTCGCCCGTCATGGCATGGTCGCTGGCAATCGGCTTGTTCATCATGACCGATGACAGGGCCAGGAACATGGCAACCCCGGCACTCGGGCCATCTTTTGGAATGGCTCCTGCCGGAACGTGAACATGGATTTCACTGTGATCCAACAATTCCGGATTGATTTTCAGGTCGGTTGCGCGCGCTTTCACCAGTGTAAGGGCAGCCTGTGCGCTTTCCTTCATCACATCACCCAACTGACCCGTCAGGATCAGCTTGTTGCCACCGGAAACACGGCTGGCCTCGATAAAGAGGATATCCCCTCCCACAGGCGTCCATGCCAGACCGGTCGCAATGCCGGGCATGCTGCTTCGCATGGCAATTTCGCTTTCGAAAACCGGTGCGCCCAGAATGTCCGGGATTTCAGGCGTGTCCACAATGATCTTTCCAGTCGCCCCTTCCGCGATTTTCATGGCGACGTTCCTGAAAACACTGCCGATCAGGCGTTCGAGATTACGAACCCCGGCTTCACGGGTGTAGTTACCGATAATGTCATGAATGGCAGCTTCCGTAATGTCGCAATTGTCCGCTTTCAGGCCATTTTCTTCCCGTTGCCGTTTGATCAGGTAACGCAAGGCAATCTGGGTTTTTTCCTGCTCCGTATAGCCTGGCAACTGGATCATTTCCAGCCGGTCGCGCAATGGCCCGGGAATCGTGTCCGGATTGTTGGCCGTGCAGAGGAACATCACTTTCGACAAGTCGAAAGGAACGCCCAGATAGTTATCCCTGAACGTACTGTTCTGGGCAGGATCGAGCACTTCCAGCAATGCTGCGGACGGATCGCCGTGTACGCCATTGCCAAGCTTGTCCACTTCATCCAGAAGCATGACGCAATTGTTCGTACCTGCACGACGGATCGCCTGGATGATGTTCCCCGGCAATGCACCGATATACGTTCTCCGGTGACCGCGGATTTCCGCTTCGTCGTGTACGCCGCCCATGCTGACGCGTACGAATTTTCGTCCGGTCGCTTTGGCGATGCTCTGGCCCAGCGAGGTTTTGCCGACACCCGGAGGGCCGATGAAACACAGGAGCGGGCTTTTGCCTTCCGGATTCAGCTTGTGAACGGCCAGGAATTCCAGGATGCGTTTCTTGACCTTTTCAAGCCCGTAATGGTCTTCATCCAGAATTTTCCTGGCTTCCGAAATATCGGTACGGTCATCGGACGAAACCGCCCAGGGCAGTTCGGTCAGCCATTCCAGATAGGTATGGAGCATGGAATATTCGCCGGAGGATTCCGACATGTTCCGGAAACGGTTCAGCTCTTTCAAGGCATGCGTTTTCACTTCTTCCGGCATATTGGCATTTTCGATCTTGTCAGCCAGTTCTGCCGCTTCGGAAGAAGAATCGTCAAAGTCGCCCAATTGGGCCTGGATCGTTTTCAGCTGTTCGCGCAAAAGCGCTTCCCGATGCCGGTCATCGAGCCGGTTTTTGGTCTGTTCGTCGATATCCTTGCTGACCCGGAGGATTTCAAGACGGTAATTGACGAGCAGAAGAAGCCGGTCCAGCCGGTTTTTCAGGTCGGTCGTTTCCAGGATTTCCTGTTTTTCTTCCGGACTCAGATCCATCAGTCCGGTGATCAGGTCAGACAGGAGGGACGCAGACGTGACGCCATTGATCGAATCAGACAATTCCTGTGGGACTTGCGGGATCATCTGCAGGACTTCGAGTGCCTTCTGTTTCAACTGAAGCAGCCTAGCCTGTATCTCGGCGTTTTCTTCCGGCTCTTCCTCGATCTTTTCAACGGTAGCGACCATAAATGGATAACCGTCGAGCATTTCCTTGAGTCGGAAACGTCCTGTTCCCTGACACACGATATTGTGTGTGTCGGCAGCTGTCGCGACGTAACGCAGGATATTGCCAATGGTGCCAACCGGATAGAGATCATCCGGTTTCGGTTCGGCTACGTCAGGGTCTTTTTGCAGAACCACGCCGATCTGACGATCGCCGCGCATGGCTGCCTGAGCTGCCAACAGGGATTTTTCCCGTCCAATGGTAATGGGTATGACCATACCGGGAAAAAGAACCATGTTCCTGACCGGGATAATGATTAACGCGCCTTCAGGAATGGGAGGGTAACTGATGTTTCCGTCAGCCGGGTTTTTCTGGTTTTCCTGATTGTTTTCGGCATTTTCGCCAGCCGCAGCAATTTTTTCAGAGTCTTGGGAATTCATAACTCACCTGTCAACCAAGTTTATTCAATACCAAGCGCAAACATCCATTGGAGAGG
>JAEYIG010000250.1 GCA_023409175.1 Pseudomonadota bacterium | reverse complement strand
CCCATGGCATTCAGCTGGCGGAAGTCGGCACGGTTGAAGTGCGAGCGGAAAAACCCTTTCCGGTATTCGCTGTATCGTGGCAGGTAAAGGAAGATCACGACGAAGATGGCGAGCATCAGAAAGCGGGAAAAGAGCGTGGAGATGCCCGCGCCGAAAAGGCCGAGTTCCGGCAGTCCGGCCACGCCGTAGATCAGGGCATAATTCAGGGCGATGTGGATCAGGTTGCCGAAAAGGAGTATCCACATGGACGTGCGCGTATCCATGATGCCGTCGGCGAACTGCCTGAAGGCATTGAAAAGCAGGATGAAGATGAGCGAACCGAGCAGGACAAGGTAATAGGGCTTGATCAGCGGGATGAGTTCGGCAGGCTGGTTCAGGTTGTCGATGTTGAAGAACAGCACGGTCATCGCCACGATGAACACGAGGGCGACGGTGAAGTTGGTCAGGAGGGCGTTTTTGAGCTTGCCGCCGATGGCGCTGCGGTCGTTATGGCCGAAGAGTTGCCCGATGACGGGGGTCAGGCCGTAGGCAAAGCCGGTGCTTCCGATAATGACGAGATTGAAGAGGTTGTTGACGAAGCTGGCGGCGCCGAGTTCTTCGGTGCTGTGGTGCCCGATCATGATGGTGTCGGCGAAACCGAGCACGATCATGCCGATCTGCCCGATGATGATCGGGACGCCCAGGGTGATGAGTTTTCTGTAATGGTCGAGCCAGCTTGCCGGCTGTTTCATGAGTGGCCTCTTTATACCCCCCGACTTGCAGCAGCCCGGGCGTTTCTGGTACAAGACGGCAATGTTAGTCGGGTTCCGGTCGTCTTGTCAAAGGCATCGCAACCGTCCTGGCGGAACCGTTTCATTTTCCGTTGGCATTGCCTTTCAGGATCGGCATCAGTTCGTCCAGTTTCCGGATTTCGTAATCCGCTTTCAATGCCGGATTCGCGGCCTGTCCAGACGGGTTATACCAGCAGGTGTCGATGCCGGTGTTCTTGCCTCCCTGGATGTCGGACGTCAGCGAGTCGCCGATGATCAGCGAGTGGGACGCCTCGAATTTGGGGATGGATTTGAACACGGCGGAAAAGTAATGCGTACTCGGTTTCTGGTGGCCGATCTCTTCCGAGACGAAGATGCCGCTGAAATAGTTGTCCAGCCCGCTGCCGGAAAGGCGGCTGTACTGGGTTGCCGCCACGCCGTTGGTGACGCAGTAAAGGCGGTATTGCCCGGCCAGTTCCTCGCACAGTTCCCTTGCGCCGTCGATCAGGTAATAACCCTGTGCAAGTTGTCTCTGGTAATCGAGATGGAAATTTCGGCCGTCCACGCGGTATCCCACCGTGTCGAAGACGCGTTGGAAGCGGGTGGAAGTGATGGTTTCCTTGGTGATTTCGCCGCGTTCGAAGGCAGACCACAATTCGTGGTTGATGGTCTTGTAGATGTCCCTGATTTCTCCGGTCAGTTTCAGGCCGTAGTCATCGAAGGTCTTTTCCAGTGCAGCCTTCTCGGTCTTGCGGAAGTCGAGCAGGGTATCGTCCGCGTCTAGCAGGAGGGTGTCATAATTTTTTTTCATGATTTTTCCCGTTTTCAAATGCCTTGTGGGCAATCCGGGATTATACCTGCAAAGGGTGCCTCATGCATTAAGCGAGGCCTGCATTGACGCGTATCCGGCTGATTCAGGATTGTCCTTTTCAGAGAGCCTGCGTTTTTTTTCCTCGATGTGCAATGCCAGTGTCAGGTAAACGATGGCGTTGCGGACAAGGGAAAGGACGTCTGTCGTGGCCTTTTCCAGCTTTTCGCGCGAGATCGTGTTGTCGACGATGGCGTCGTCTGCCGGTTCGAGTTCGACCACGCGGAGGTAGCGGTTTTCGATTTCATGGGCGATGGTCTTCAGGCGGTCGCTTCCACTGTCGATGGATGGGAACTGGCGTTCAGACGGCAGTTCCTTTGAGAGCCAGAAGAGGGCGCGCAACATCCAGTTGTCCGAACGGGAAAAGGCGTTTGCCATGCCGTTCGCGTGATTGCCGTTTTTGTACCAGACGTTTTTGAGGGTGGCCTTCTCTGCAGGCAGTTCCAGGCTGAAATACAGGTTGATGACTTGCGCGATTTTCGGCAGGAGCGAAAAGGCCGAACGGTACGACAGTTTCAGGGATTCCATCGCAAGCGACCAGGCCAGCGGTTCGCTTTGTGAACCGCCAATGCCGTTTTTGAGCGTCTTGCGGATGGCTTTGGCATGGGTGCTGTCGTAAGCCAGACGGCGGGCGGCGACGTATTCCAGGCGGATCTGGGCAAGGAAACGGAAAGCCGGTGGCGTCAGCCTCAGTGATTGCGGAACGGTGTCGGGCTGTTCCATCAGGTCGTAGGCAGCACGGGAATCATGGCTCAAGTCGTTGACCGGATTCAGGTACAGTTTTTCCGACAGCACCCATTTGCGGTATCCCTTCTCTTTTTTGGCCTTGTCGGGTTTCGTCCGGGTTGCCCTCGCAAGGCTTGTCTCATCGTCAGGGTTATAGAGCAGGGCCTCGATTTTTTCCTGTTCGGCACGGAAATATTCCTTGCCTTGCCCATCGCCGAAATAGCGTGCGTTTTCTTCGGTCGAGGCGACGAGATTGTCGAGGGCGATGCCCAGGAAGACGGGTTTTTTGCCTTCATCGCCGATCAGTTCGGCATAATCGGCTATGCCCTTGCCACGGTTGCCCAGTGCCATGCCGAAGGAACGGTCTGTGCCGATGGCCTTGTCCCAGTACTGGAGTGCCCGGATGAAGTG
>JAEYIG010000241.1 GCA_023409175.1 Pseudomonadota bacterium | reverse complement strand
GCTTCGGCAGCACTGCGCATGTCCGGCTCAGTCACGATTTCAAGCAGGGGCGTACCGGCACGGTTCAGGTCGATACCGGTCATGTCGGCGAATTCTTCGTGCAGGGATTTGCCTGCGTCTTCTTCCAGATGGGCACGCGTCAGATTGACGGTCTTGATATAGCTTTTGCCTTTTTGCTCGACAATGCAGTTAAGCTTGCCGCCGATGACGACAGGCTTTTCAAACTGGCTGATCTGGTAACCTTTGGGCAGGTCAGGATAAAAATAATTCTTGCGGGCGAAAACCGAGAGAGGGGCGACTTCTGCGCCGATCGCCAGGCCGAACTGGATGGCTTTTTCGACGGCACCCCGGTTCATGACAGGCAATACACCCGGCAATGCGAGATCGACAGGACACGCCTGCGTATTGGGTTCGGCACCGAAGCTGGTCGAGGCTCCGCTGAAAATTTTTGAAACGGTTGAAAGTTGTGCATGTGTTTCAAGACCGATGACTACTTCCCACTGCATAATGTTTCCTTTGCTTGGAAGGCGGCAAATGCCGCCGGACTATTCTTTTATTCGTTTTTCATGCCGGACACACGTCAGGCATGTTTACTCAGATCGTTTCAGGCAAACGCAAGTGCCAGTCTGTCGCCCTCTGGTACTGGTGAGCGATATTCAAGAGGCGTGCCTCATCAAAGTAGTTTCCGGTCAATTGCAGTCCGACCGGACGGTTTGCATGCTCGCCCTGACCGAATCCGCAAGGGATAGACATGCCGGGCAGTCCTGCCAGATTGGTGGACAGGGTAAAGATGTCGCCCAGATAGTTGGCAACCGGATCGTCAGCCTTGTCCCCCAGATTCCATGCGACGGTCGGTGAAACAGGTCCCATGATGACGTCGCATTCCGAAAATGCGTTCTTGTAGTCTTCAGCGATCAGGCGGCGGATACGCTGTGCCTGAATGTAATAGGCGTCGTAGTAACCGTGGCTCAAGACATAGGTACCGACCAGAATCCGGCGCTGGACTTCTTCTCCGAAACCTTCGGAACGGGTTTTGCGGTACATGTCCTGAAGGTCTGTATAGTTTTCTGCCCTGAAGCCATAACGGACGCCATCGAAACGGGAGAGGTTGGAAGAGGCTTCTGCCGGAGCGATAACGTAATAGACAGGAATACACAGGGATGTGTTTTTCAGCGAGATATCAATCAGTTTTGCGCCCAGTTTTTCGTATTCGGACAGGGCGTTTCTGACGGCCTGTTCCACTTCGGATGAAAGGCCTTCGCTGAAATATTCACGTGGCACACCAATACGCAGACCGTTCAGGGGTTTATTCAGGTCGCGGGTGTAATCCTCATTTTTACGTTCGACACTGGTTGAATCTTTCGGATCGAAACCAGTGATTTCATTTAACAGCATGGCACAGTCTTCAGCTGTCTTGGCAATCGGGCCGCCCTGATCCAGAGAAGAGGCATAAGCAATCATGCCGAAGCGGGAAACGCGGCCGTAAGTGGGTTTGATTCCTGTGACACCGCAAAATGCAGCCGGCTGGCGAATGGAACCGCCTGTGTCGGTCGCCGTAGCGACTGGAGTCAGGCGTGCGGCAACGGCTGCAGCGGAACCGCCGGAGGAACCACCCGGAACGGCTTTGTCATCCCATGGGTTCATGACAGGACCAAAAAAGGAATTTTCATTCGATGATCCCATTGCAAACTCATCGCAATTGAGTTTGCCCAGCATGACCATGCCTGCATCCTGACATTTTTGGACAACCGTGGCATTGAACGGGCTGGTGTAATTGGCGAGTATTTTCGATCCGGCAGTGGAGCGCCAGTCTTTGGTTACGAAAATGTCTTTATGGGCTATCGGCACACCAGTCAGGGGATGGGCTTCGTTTCGGGCAAGCCGTTCGTCAGCTGCTGCAGCCTGTTTGAGGGTCAGCGATTCATCAACGTGCAAAAAGGCATTGAGCCTGCTATCGTCAATCCTTTTCAAAAACTGTTTGGCCAGTTCGGTGGCTGAGATTTTTTTTGTCTGCAGCAGGGCAGACAGTTCCGATAATGTTTTGGTATGCATAAGTGTGATATCGACAAAAAACCGGGTCTGATTCGACGGGGTGTTTTTTTGTTTTCGTATATTTTTATTCGATGACTTTGGGAACCAGATACAGTCCATTCTCAACGGCAGGGGCACATGCCTGATATTCGGAACGATGATTTTCTTCAGTGACGGCATCGTCCCTGAGCCTCAATGCCAGATCGTTTTCAAATGCCGAAATCGGATGGGCGAGCGGTTCGATACCAGTGGTATCTACCTGTCGCAGTTGTTCAACCAGCGCGAGAATATCATTTAACTGGGCTGCGGTTTTTTGTTTCTGGCTTTCAGATACTTCCAGCTGGGCCAGTTGTGCGATGCGATCGACATCGGAAAGATCGAGAGACATAGTGATTATTGGATTGTTACAAAAAATTTTTCAAAATGAAGTGCAATTGGATGCTCTTCATCATAAATAACCCTTGAATTATAAGGTAGAATGTTGGGCTATTGCATATTTGCCTGTCAAGTTTACAATTTGACCTTTTGCGGATTCGCTCGTTATTACTATCGGGCCTTTTTAATTATCGGGACTGTTCATGTTTGGATTCTTACGCGGTTATTTCTCAAATGATATGGCGATCGACCTTGGTACCGCCAATACGCTGATCTATGTCCGGAATTCCGGCATCATTCTGGATGAACCATCGGTTGTCGCCATCAGGCACGATGGCGGTCCGAGTTCCAAAAAGAGCATTCAGGCAGTCGGCAAGGAAGCCAAGCAGATGCTGGGCAAGGTTCCCGGCAATATCGAAGCCATCAGACCGATGAAGGATGGTGTGATCGCTGACTTCACCGTGACGGAACAGATGCTGAAGCAATTTATCCGCATGGTACATAATTCCAAATTCTTCCGTCCCTCTCCACGTATCATTATTTGTGTACCTTGCGGTTCCACCCAGGTGGAACGCCGTGCGATTCGTGAATCCGCTCTGGGCGCGGGCGCTTCCAAAGTCTATCTGATCGAAGAACCGATGGCAGCCGCACTGGGTGCCGGTTTGCCGATTTCCGAAGCGACTGGTTCGATGGTTGTGGATATTGGTGGCGGTACGACCGAAGTCGGCATCATTTCCCTTGGCGGCATGGTCTACAAGGGTTCCGTCCGTGTTGGTGGTGACCGTTTCGACGAAGCGATCGTCAATTACATCCGCCGCAACTACGGCATGTTGATCGGCGAACAGACGGCTGAAGCGATCAAGAAGAATATCGGTTCCGCTTTCCCTGGAACCGAAATCAAGGAAATGGAAGTCAAGGGACGCAACCTGTCCGAAGGTATCCCTCGTGCATTCACCATTTCAAGCAATGAAATTCTGGAAGCCTTGACCGATCCGTTGAACAATATCGTTTCCGCTGTCAAAAATGCCCTTGAACAGATTCCTCCGGAGCTGGGAGCCGACATTGCCGAAAAAGGCATGATGCTGACCGGCGGTGGCGCTCTCTTGCATGACATTGATCGCCTGCTGATGGAAGAAACCGGATTGCCGGTACTGATTGCGGAAGATCCATTGACCTGCGTGGTTCGCGGTTGCGGTATTGCGCTTGAAAAGATTGACGAATTCGGCACCGTTTTCTCGTACGAATAAGTCAGAAACAGAACAGGCACAAATCATGTGCCTGTTTTTTATACTGTCGTGAGACAGTTTCCGTTACAGTTGTCTTGTAAGTCATTTCTATGCAATACGGTCCGCCGCCTCTATTCAAACAAGGAACGCCAGCGAGAGTAAAGGTCATCATCTTCGTGCTGGCTGCTATTGCTTTGCTGTTTGTCGATTCCCATCTTCAGGTTTTGGGCCATGTTCGCAAAGCGGTCGGGATGGTTCTGTATCCTGTCCAGAAAGTGGCGATGGTTCCGCGTGATGTTTATGATGCGGCAGACGAATATCTGACATCCGTTACAACCCTTCATGAAGAAGTGTCCGACTTGCGCGAGAAGTCCATTCAGGAAGCCACACAGCTTCAGCGGGCGCAACTGC
Organism: Pseudomonadota bacterium; assembly: GCA_023409175.1. GTDB lineage: Bacteria > Pseudomonadota > Gammaproteobacteria > Burkholderiales > Burkholderiaceae_D > Oxalobacter. The sequence continues at coordinate 3,870 of JAEYIG010000241.1, read as the reverse complement.
TGGAAAGCGAAAATGCCCAGCTACGCGAATTGCTTGGGATGAGCAAGCGGGTTAACGTCAAATCGGTTCCGGCAGAAATCCTTTATGACGCCCGTAACACTTTTGTCCGCAAGGTCATTTTGAACAAGGGGTCTCAGGACGGAGTTATGCCGGGGCAACCTGTTATTGACGACAAAGGGGTCATCGGACAGGTCACGGACGTTTATCTCACGACTTGTGAAGTGACGCTCCTGACGGACAAGGATCAGGCGATTCCCGTGTTGAATGTCAGGAGTGGCGAACGCAGTGTCGCTTATGGCCGCGGGCAGTCAGGATATCTGGAACTGCGTTTCATGATGGCGAATGCCGATATCCAGCCGGATGACCTGCTGGTGACATCCGGGATTGATGGGGTTTATCCTGCCGGGCTGGCTGTCGGAAAAGTCGCCAGAATCCGCGACAACTCGACCGGGTCGTTCGATCATGTGATTTGCGAACCGGTCGCCGGCATCAACCGCAACCGGCAGGTATTGGTCCTCTTGTCCGATACGGCCATTCCTCCGCGTCCGGCCGCCGCTGACAGAACCGTCAATACGCGGCAAAGGGTCAATCCCAAAGCGGCAGAAACGAAGAAATAAGGCGCCCACAGGATGAAAACGATACCAGAACATATCTTGCTGCCGGTCAGCCCTGTTTTTATAGCCATCACGCTAGTGGTTGCCTTTCTGCTCAATATCCAGCCATGGGGGCATTGGGTAGGGGTACCCGATTTCGTCGCGCTTGTGCTGGTTTTTTGGGGAATCCATCAACCGCGCCGGGTCGGCATGGGGATCGCGTTTTGCATGGGTCTGCTGATGGACGTGAACGATGCCACCCTGTTGGGTGAGAATGCGCTGGCTTATGTTTTGCTGAGTTATTTTGCGATTACCCTTCACCGCCGTGTCTTGTGGTTTCCGCTAAAAAAACAGATATGGTATATCCTGATATTGCTTCTGTCGTCACAACTGGTCCAGATGCTTATCCAGTATATTGTCAGTCACCGTACGTCGAGCTGGCTGTACCTTATCGACAGTTGTGTCGGTGCATTGTTGTGGCCGCTGGTCACGATGGTTCTCCTGGCGCCTCAACGCCGCTCGGTCGATACTGACCTGGACAGGCCATTATGATTTGCATCCGTGCCGTTTTCCGTATTGTTGAAAGCCGGAAGGTTTTCCGTGCGGATCAAAATTGTCTGAATGGTTCAGTATCATGGCCAGTCTGAACGATAACGAACGCGAACTCCATCAATACCGCACCCGGATTGCGGCACTGGCCATTTTCATTCTGGTCTGCTTTTTCTTTCTTTTGCTGCGCTTTGTCTGGGTACAGATTGTCAGGCACAGTAATTATGTCGCACAGGCGGAAGAAAACCGGATTTCGATTGTTCCAACGATGCCGAGCCGTGGCATTATCATGGACCGGAATGGCGTCATTCTCGCCAACAATTACTCCGCTTATACGCTTGAAATCACGCCTGCCAAAATCGGCGCCAAGCTCGAAGATGTCATCGAGGAACTGTCTCAGATCATTGAAATCACCCCACGGGACAGGAAACGCTTCAAAAAACGGATGGAAGAAGCCAAACGTTTCGAGAGTATTGTCTTGAAAGCCAAGCTGACGGATGAAGAGGTCGCCCGTTTTTCGGTGCAACGGTACCGTTTTCCCGGCGTGGAAGTTCAGGCACGTATGTTCCGGCAATATCCCATGGGAGACGTGGCATCTCACGTAATCGGGTACATCGGCCGGATCAGCCAGAAAGATCTCGACAACCTTCCGGAAGATGAGGAAACGAATTATCAGGGGACGACCCATTACGGCAAGGAAGGCATCGAAAAGAGCTACGAACGTGTTTTGCACGGCTCGACCGGATACGAGGAAATGGAAGTGGCTGCCAGTGGTCGCGCTGTCAGGACACTTTCCACGCACCCGACGGTTCCCGGGAACAATCTTGTCCTTTCTATCGATATAGAATTGCAGAAAGTGGCCGAAAACGCTTTCGGCAACAGGCGGGGTGCCCTGATAGCCATGGACCCGTCAACGGGTGAAGTGCTGGCTTACGTTTCCAAGCCGACGTTCGACCCGAACCTGTTTGTCGACGGTATCGACCAGCAGAATTGGGATGAACTGAACAACTCGATCAACAAACCGCTCATCAACCGGCCGTTACGGGGGGCCTATCCCCCCGGCTCGACATACAAACCGTTCATGGCACTGGCGGCGCTGGAGTTGGGTTATCGAACCCCGAGTCAGGCTATCAGCGATCCCGGCTTCTTCGATTACGGCAATCATCGTTTCCGGGATGATAAAAAGGGCGGTCACGGCATTGTCGACATGTACAAGTCTATCGTCCAGTCCTGCGATACGTACTATTATGTTTTGGCAGCCCAGATGGGGGTCGACACGATCCATGATTTCATGAAGCAGTTCGGATTCGGTGAACTGACCGGTATCGATCTGGCCCATGAACGGAGAGGCATTCTTCCATCAACGGAATGGAAGCGAAATGCCTACCGGAACCCGAACCAGAAAAAATGGTATGCCGGCGAAACGATTTCGCTCGGTATCGGACAGGGGTATAACACCTTTACGCCGCTTCAGCTGGCGTATGCCACTGCGTTGCTGGTGAATAACGGTTCTGCCGCGCGGCCACATCTGGTCAGGGATGTGGAAGATGGGATGAGTCATGAGCGTCGGCCCATCACGACTGAAATGGTCAAACTCAATGTCAAGCAGGAAAACCTTGATGTCATCAAGCGCGCCATGGTCGGAGTGGTGAAGGAAGGTACCGCTTCCCGCGTGTTCGGAGGGACAGGCTATACCACGGGCGGCAAGACGGGTACGGCACAGGTGATCACTATCGGCAAGAATGAAAAATACAACGCGGCAGCATTGGCTGAACATAAGCGGGATCATGCTTTATATACCGCTTTCGCACCGGTCGACAATCCGAAAATCGTGATTGCACTGATTGTCGAAAATGGCGGTTTCGGCGCATCGGCCGCTGCCCCGATTGCACGGAAGACGATGGATTATTTCTTCTATGGCAAGAAAGCCGCGCCTGAAACCAGTCAGGGAGGAGATGATGAATCCTATCCTGAAGAACCGGATGATTCGCAGCCGGTATTGTTGCCTCCCGATTCCGATGATGACAGTAATGACGAGGGATAAGGTTTGATATGGATATTCCTGATAAAGACACTCTTCTGACGCGCCTGAAGCAGTATCTGAGCGTGTTCGATGGACCTCTCGCCCTGATCATTTTCCTGATCATGTCTGTCGGGATCATTACGCTGTATTCTGCCGGTATCGATTTCCCGGGGCGCGTTGAAGATCAGCTCAGAAACATCATTTTCGGTTTTATCATCATGTGGATAGCCGCGAGTGTGCCTCCCCAGACATTGATGCGGTTTGCCGTTCCTGTTTATACCTTCGGGATTGCCCTGTTGCTGGCGGTCGCCGCTTTCGGTCTGGTCAAAAAAGGGGCACGTCGCTGGCTCAATATCGGGATTGTCATCCAGCCGTCCGAAATCATGAAAATTGCCGTACCGCTCATGCTGGCATGGTTTTTCCAGAAGCGGGAAGGGCACGTCGGCTGGCGTGAATACGGGATTGCGTTTGTCCTCTTGGCCATTCCGGCCGGTTTGATCATGAAGCAGCCCGATTTGGGAACGGCCTTATTGGTGGCGGCTACGGGTTTTTACGTTATTTTCCTTGCGGGTCTGGCATGGAAGGTCATCATTTCCATGTTTGTTGCGGGTCTGGCGAGTTTGCCGATTGTCTGGACATTGCTGCATGATTACCAGCGCCATCGTGTGATGATGCTGATCGACCCGACGTCCGATCCGCTAGGGA
>JAEYIG010000169.1 GCA_023409175.1 Pseudomonadota bacterium | reverse complement strand
TATAGGTTATTACCGGTAATTAAAATACTACATGAATAGAGTGTTACCGAAAACTTGTGTTACGCAACGACAACTCTCTAATAGCGCAGATTATAGCCACTTTTTCCGGATGTAGTCGCTGCTTTTTTATGTTTTTGCATCTATTTTGCAATCTCGCAACAGGTTTTGGGCCAGGTTCAAATGGTTTAGGCTGGCTCAAACAAAAGATTGAGAAATATCAAAAATAGTTTTCGCACCCATAAGTTGCACACGCATAACGGTTTGATGACCTTTTTATATAGAAAACAGATATTTAGTTTTGTTTTTTTTAAATAAAAATAATAAAAAGACGGGCCTTTTTTGATGGTCGTGAAATTTCGTTTCTTTTCAGAAATAAACCGATTCGGTATTTAATGAAGGGTGGATTTCTGAAAATGACATTATTCGATCGAAAAAAACGGATTGCTTGTGGCTGTTGATGTTATACATGGACAAAGACTTACGTGAAGCAGGTATAATTTTTCATCTGCGTAACAAGGCCATCAGGAGATCGTATGAAAATTGACAAGAATACAGTCGTGACTGTTCACTACACATTATCTGATGCACAAAACAATATGCTCGAAGAGGGTCAGGAACCGATTGTTTATCTCCATGGCGGTTATGATGATACCTTGCCTGCCCTTGAAAAAGCGATTGACGGTCAGGATGTCGGTTACAAGACCATGATTCAGGTAGAACCGGAAGATGCATTCGGTGAATACGATCCTTCGCTGATCAAAATAGAAGAACGTGAGCTGTTTCCCGAAGCGCTTGAAATCGGGATGCAATTCGAAGGCGTTCCAGACAATGCAGACCCGGCTGATGAACCCGCTATTTATATAGTGACGGACATAGCAGACGGGAAAGTTGTGCTTGATGGCAATCATCCGCTGGCGGGCATCGCGTTACGTTTTGAACTTACCGTGACAGACGTTCGTGCCGCTACTGAAAAGGAAATCGAACAAGGTCATGTCAACGATATAGACGATCAGGATGACGATGAAAATGGAAACGACCATTTCCGAAGCATCGTTTTGCATTGACCTAAGTTATTGTTTCATTTCCATGATTGACCAGTATTATCCGGGCACGCTAAAATATCAGATTGCTTGGATTCAGGGAACCGCATGCGACGTAAACTGATAGTCGGAAACTGGAAAATGAATGGCAGCCTGTCCATGAATGCCGAATTGTTAAGCGGCATCAGGGAAGGGCTGGCAGGTATTGACTGCGACCTGGCGATCTGTGTTCCGTTCCCTTATCTGCCACAATGTCAGATAGGGCTCGAGGGAACCAATGTCGCATTGGGAGCTCAGGATGTTTCTGCGCATGCAGTCGGTGCTTATACGGGTCAGATTTCAACGCGCATGTTATTGGATTTCGGTTGCAAGTATGTCATTGTCGGTCACTCGGAACGGCGTGAATACTGTAATGAATCCGACGAACTGGTTGCCAATAAGGTTCAGAGAGCCCTGGCTGGCGGTTTGACACCAATCGTTTGTGTCGGTGAATCCCTGTATGACAAGGAAGATGGCCGAACCGCTGAGGTGGTTGGCAGACAGATCAATGCCGTGCTGTCAGTCCTTGAGGAAAGAGAAGTTTGCGATATCGTTGTGGCTTATGAGCCGGTTTGGGCGATCGGAACAGGTAAAACGCCTTCTCCACTCGCGGTGGAAGAGGTACATGCCATGTTGCGGGAACAAATGATACGCAAGAACGCGGATGCAGTAGAATGTGTCCGGATTTTGTATGGCGGCAGTATGAAACCGGGTAATGCCGAAGAATTGTTGCAAATGCCTGATATTGACGGTGGACTGATTGGAGGGGCTTCTCTGAAAGCTTCCGATTTTCTGGCCATTGCCCGTCAGGCATCCCAGTTGGGCTAACCAGTCATTAAAGGAAAAGCAGGAAAATGCTGTATAACATTATTATTATCATTCAGGTCATTTCGGCTCTGGCCATTATCGCCTTGGTTTTGATGCAACACGGTAAAGGTGCCGATATGGGCGCTGCTTTCGGTGCCGGGTCGTCTGGAAGTGGAAGTCTCTTCGGTGCGTCGGGTTCTTCCAATTTCCTGTCCAAATCGACGGCTGTCGCTGCGGTCATTTTCTTTGTTTCCACCCTTGCCATGGCGTATATGGGACATAATCGCGCGCCAGCCCAGAACGGCATTATCGAAAAACTGCAATCCGCACCGGCCGCTCCCGTAGAGCAGCCGAAGGCTCCGGAACCTTCAGTCAATAAGGATGTTTCCGGTGCAGCAGCCATTCCTGGGGCGACCGTGCCAGTTGAACAAGGTAAAAATACATCAAAATAAAAAAATTACCGCTCTCACACCTATAAAAACTTGATGAAAAGAGCGGTTGTTGAGATAATCTAACCCTTATGCCGACGTGGTGGAATTGGTAGACACGCTATCTTGAGGGGGTAGTGGCGAAAGTCGTGCGAGTTCAAGTCTCGCCGTCGGCACCAAAAGCTGGTTTAAAGCAGTGCAATAAAGAACAGTAACCCGTGTAAAACCAAGTGTTTACACGGGTTTTTTGTTTTTTGCCATATATGTGTTCTTTACTGTCCCGTGAAATACAGGCCTGTTTCAGGATTTAATACGTCCAATTCCAATGTGCTCTTGAATGGGTTGGATAGAGAAGCCGCTCGCTTCAACCGATCACTAATTCCACAAATGAATTTCAATGAAACGGTAGTTGTTTATTTCCGTAAGTGATGCCATTGACTGTTTTCGTAATTTGCCACCGGCAAAGGAGTGCTGCAAAAACCGGTTTTTTGGTGTCATCTTTGGCATGTGGTTTTTGCAGATAAGCTACTTGAAAGAATGATATTATTTCCGCGAGACAATAAATATAAACTCATGGTGGTTTGGGGCATGTTAAAATGAAACCTGCCACAGTTCGTTTATATTAATACGAAAGGAAACATTTTCATGAGATCGTTTTTGGAAAAAATCCTGATGCTTTCCTTGCTGTTTTCTGTCAATGCTGCTGCTTGGGCAGTTTCTTTTGATGCCAATCTGGATTTTACTGTCAAGGGGAAAAAATATACCAGCAAGCTCTACTATGCAGATGACAGATCACGTCAAAACGTCAGGAACGACATGGGTGAGGAAGAAATCCTGATAGTAAGAAAAGATCTCAAGAAAATGTGGTATCTGGATCCGAATCTCAAGACCTATTATGAAAGGCCATTTGATTTGAATGTGCCGGCAAGTATTGGAATTTTTGATGCGATTAAAAACCGTGCCAAAGAAACGCTTATTGGCACTGAAAAGATAAATGGGCACGAAGTTGAAAAGTATTTGATCGAAATTGATTCGAAGGACAGGAAAATCCAGTTTTATGCCTGGAGAAAGCCGGGAGAGCAAGTTCCCCTGAAGGTAATGGATGTGAAAAATATCGTCACGTTTGAATACTCGGATGTCAATTACCGCGAGCAGGATAAGTCTCTTTTCGAGTTGCCAGCCGGAATCAAGAAAGCAGAACGATAAAACCGGTACAATGATTTTCGAAAAAGGAAACCTTGGGTTTCCTTTTTTATTTGGAATGACGGTTTGTGTTTTTATTTTTTATTACAACAGCAAGTCATTTGTTCCGGTAAGGATATGTTTTTCGAAACAGATTCCAGGGTTTGTTCACACCTTGAATATATTGTGATCAGATGCAAGGTAGTATCAACCTTTTGTGAATGGAAACTGTGACATTGCAGAATGGCTGGATGCCTTGGAAGGACGTGCCATACTCAGAAAAATTTGTACGCGAATTATAAATACAGGAATACCCGCGATATAGCGCGGGTATTTATGCGAACACGGCTTTTAGTTTTTTTAACAGGTATTGAAAAACCATTTTGCAATCCGGTGGGTTCAATCAACTGCATTCGCACTCAAGAATAAAGATTTTTCAAGTGCGACGAAGAAATCCTGATAGATTTTCGGGTTCTTGATAGGTTCGGTCCTGTACTGTGCATTGGCGCGTACAACAGATTTTTCCTTGCCTTTTTGGCGGATCGATACGGTTATTTTGACTCGATGGATTCCATCCGCCTTATAGGCAGTTACCGTGCCAAGCATGAAATCAGCACGCTCAATAATAAATCCAAAATCCTGTAACGTTGAAATGGTGGCTCTCAGGATACGCTCTTTATCGCCTGTATCAAATGAGCGGCTCTGGTAGTTACGGATTTGCAGTTGTGTTTCCCCATTGTTGTCCAGGACAACATCCTTTGTCGTTTCACAACCAGTCAGGCACAAGGTGCCGAGAAGAATACAAAGTAATGATATTTTTTTCATATTTTGTGTGCCTCAAGAAATACGGATTTGGAGAGCTTGTCGTGAAAACCGGTATAAAGCTCAGTGTCTTTCAACGTTTCTTCTACTGTATGACCGTCGTTGTAACGGACGATTTTCTGGAAAATGACTCGAACCGTATGATTTTTTGGAAGCGGTTGTCCATTACCGTTCAGGACGGGTTTTGTAACCAGAGAGACGCGAATAATCTGGTCTTTACTCATGGGTGCAGGGGGAGCGCCCAGTAATATCAATAAAACATTGGCAGCTATCTCTGCTCCTTTATTGGTGTCACGTACCTTGCTTGCCGTCATGACACCCAGCTTCGTTTCGGAATTGTCGAGTGTATATCCAAGATCCTGCAAAACATTCGAACTGGCGATCAGGATTTCTTCCTCGTTAAGACCTTCATACCGTCGTGTTTCAAGTTGTCTGTCCTCAAGCATTTTCGGAGTCATGACAAACAGATCTTTTGGCGGCTCCATGGCACATCCGGTAAGGATCAGCGCCGTGAAAATGATAATCAGTTTCTTCATATCAGAATCTCGATGTGTGGTAGGCGAAGTCTCTTACCTTGTGATCGGCTCCAAACTTGATAATGACTGTCAGGGTTCTCTGGCTGGTAGATGATGCCCCGCTGGATGCATTGAAGCCGGCTCCACCGCCACCGGCAGCACCGGACCCGAAACCCAATATCAAGGCACTTATGCCGCCACTGCTTGTTGAATAGGCATGATCGGTAGCGATCTTGTCATAAATCCAGACTTCACGACGTTGTTCATCCGTTGAAACGATATTGGGAGAGCCAAGTACCTGAGCAACTTCAGCTCCACTCATACCAACACGAACTTCTTTTTGTACCGTTCCTACTGAAATACGGTCGGTGGAATTATCCTGGACTTGAGCGCGATGAAAGGCAGTGGTCTGGCATCCGGCAGCCAAAAATACTACAGGGAGCACAGACAGAAGCAAAAGTTTGCTTTTT
>JAEYIG010000147.1 GCA_023409175.1 Pseudomonadota bacterium | reverse complement strand
TACCAGGTCAACAAGAAAAACCTGCTGGAACGCATCGCTGAAAGTGTCCGTGAAAAGAAACTCGACGGCATTTCGGATATCCGTGACGAGTCCGACAAATCCGGCATGCGTGTCGTTATTGAATTGAAGCGCAATGAAGTGCCTGAAGTCGTCCTGAACAATCTGTACAAGCAGACCCAGTTACAGGATACTTTCGGCATGAATATGGTCGCTCTGGTCGATGGCCAGCCAAAGCTGTTGAATCTGAAACAGATGCTGGAATGCTTCCTGGCGCATCGTCGTGAGGTCGTTACGCGCCGCACGATATTCGAATTGAGAAAAGCCCGTGAGCGCGGCCATGTCCTAGAAGGTCTGGCTGTTGCGCTGGCGAATATCGATGATTTCATCGCCATTATCCGCGCCGCTCCAACTCCTCCTATTGCACGTCAGGAATTGATGTCCCGCTCCTGGGATTCGTCTCTGGTCAAATCCATGCTGGAGCGCACCAGTGCCGATCACGTTAACAGTGTTGATGATTTTCGTCCTGAAGGCTTGCCGAAGATGTTTGGCATCCAGTCCGATGGTCTTTATAAATTGTCGGAAGAGCAGGCGACTGAAATCCTGCAGATGCGCCTGCAACGTCTGACGGGGCTGGAACAGGACAAAATCCTGAACGAATACGGCGATGTCATGGCACAGATTGCCGAATTGCTCGATATTCTGGCAAAACCGGAACGTGTTCTGGCCATCATCGATGATGAGCTGAAGGAAGTGATTGGCGAGTATGGCGAAAAGGCAAAAGACGTTCGCCGATCTGAAATCGAACTGAATGCCAGTGATCTTGAAACGGAAGACCTGATTACACCGCAGGATCTGGTGGTCACCCTCTCTCATACCGGTTACATCAAGTCCCAGCCATTGTCCGAATATCGTGCCCAGAAACGGGGAGGGCGAGGCCGTATGGCGACGGCGACAAAGGATGATGACTGGGTCGATCAGCTGTTCATCGCCAATACGCATGACTATATCCTCTGTTTTTCGGACCGGGGACGGATGTACTGGCTGAAAGTATGGGAAGTGCCGCAGGGGTCACGCAATTCGCGTGGCAAGCCGATCGTCAATATGTTCCCTTTGCAGGGCGACGAAAAAATCACGGTCATTCTCCCGTTGTCGGGTGAAAACAGGACTTTCCCGGCCAACCACTATATTTTCATGGCAACAAGTCAGGGAACTGTCAAGAAAACGCCTTTGACCGATTTCAGCAATCCCCGCAAAGCCGGCATCATCGCGGTTGGGCTGGACGATGGCGATTACCTGATCGGCGCCGCTTTGACAGACGGTAGCCACGATGTCATGCTCTTCTCTGATGCCGGTAAAGCAGTTCGTTTTGACGAAAATGACGTTCGTCCGATGGGACGGACAGCACGCGGTGTTCGTGGCATGAATCTGGAAGACGACCAGAACGTGATTGCGATGCTTGTGGCCGGTGATGAAAGCCAGTCTGTCCTGACGGCAACCGAAAACGGGTTCGGTAAACGGACTCCTATTGCGGAATATACCCGTCATGGTCGTGGCACCAAAGGCATGATTGCCATTCAGACGTCGGAACGTAACGGCAAGGTCGTCGCGGCGACGCTGGTGAATGAAAATGATGAAATCATGCTCATCACGACTGGTGGCGTTCTGATCCGTACCCGTGTTTCGGAAATTCGGGAAATGGGCCGTGCAACACAGGGCGTGACCCTGATTGCAGTGGAAGAAGGAACGACGTTAAGCGGATTGCAACGTATCCTGGAATCCGACATCGAAGACGAAAGTCCGGAAATGTCTGAAGAAGAAGGTCCGGAAACAGAGAAAGAGTAATGCGTCCATTCAATTTTTCAGCGGGACCTGCCACATTGCCTGAAGAGGTACTGAAACAGGCATCTGCTGAAATGATGGACTGGCATGGCAGCGGGATGTCGGTGATGGAAATGAGTCACCGCAGCCCGCAATTCGGAGCGATCCTGCAACAGACGCGGGATGATCTCCGGGAAGTGTTGGGCATTCCCGAAACTCACCATATCCTTTTCATGCAGGGCGGTGCCACAGCCATGAATGCGATCGTTCCCATGAATCTGCTCGGCAGGCAGGTGGGCAGACAGACGGTTGATTTTGTGCATACCGGAGTCTGGTCGGGAAAATCCCTGAATGAAGCGGTCAAATATGCCAACGTCAACATTGCCGCCTCATCTTCCGACGCCAAGTTCAGGGACGTGCCACTCCAGGAAAACTGGCGCTTGACGGATGATGCCGCTTATGTGCATATCTGCTCAAATGAAACCATTAATGGAAACCAGTTCCATTTCACGCCGGAGACGGGGACCGTTCCACTGGTCGCCGACATGTCTTCTGAAATCCTGTCCCGACGGATCGATTTTTCAAAATACGGAGTCATTTTTGCGTGTGCCCAGAAAAATATGGGGCAGGCAGGGTTGACGGTCGTGATCGTGCGGGATGATCTTTTGGGACATGCTGTTCCGTTTTGCCCATCCGTATTTGACTGGAAAAATGTCGCGGAAAACAATTCCATGTTCAATACGCCACCAACCTATGCCATTTATATTTGTGGCCTTGTCCTGACATGGCTGAAAAAGCGGGGTGGAGTCGACTCCATGCAGCAGGCGTCCATTGAAAAGTCCTCGATGCTCTATGACTTTATCGACAGGAGCGGCTTTTATCGCAATGACGTTGTTCCAGAAAGTCGTTCGATGACGAACATTCCTTTTTTCCTTGAAGACGAATCACTCAATGATACATTCGTCAATGAAGCAGCCCAAAACGGGATCTTGCAGATCAGGGGACACCGTTTGCTTGGCGGAATGAGGGCTTCTCTTTATAACGCGATGCCTCTGGAGGGTGTGCGTTCGCTGATTGCTTTTATGCAGGCTTTTCAGCAAAATCACTGAATAGGCAAAAATGTCTGAATCCGTGAAACTGGGTTATTGAGGTATTTCTGCCTTACAATACCTTTTTTCGATATCGGCATATGCCAGTATCAGTATTTTTGGCCGATTGTTCTGTTATTTCATTTTCTTTAAGTTTCTGATTCATGGAAAAATTGCTGAAACCTTTGAGGGATCAAATAGATGCTATTGATGCCCAGTTGCTGGATTTGTTGAACCGTAGGGCACGTGTGGCACAGGAAGTCGGTCACGTCAAAAACAAGGTGGATGCCCCCATTTTCCGTCCCGAGCGGGAAGCGCAGGTTTTAAGGGGAATTGCCGAAAGAAATCCGGGGCCGTTGGGCGATGCCGAGTTGCAGACCATTTTCCGTGAAATCATGTCGGCCTGCCGTTCTCTGGAAAAGAAAACCATGGTCGCTTATCTGGGCCCTGAAGGCACTTTTTCCGAACAGGCGGTTTATCAGCATTTCGGCAAATCCATTCATGCCATACCTTGTGGATCAATTGATGAGGTTTTTCGGGCTGCAGAAGCCGGAACGGCCGATTTCGGTGTCGTACCGATTGAAAATTCCACCGAAGGCGCCATTAACCGGACGCTGGATCTGTTGATGCAGACACCGCTGACAATCAGCAGTGAAGTTTCCCTTGCCGTCCAGCATAATCTGATGACTCTTTCCGGAAGTATGGAAGGTGTGAAATCGATTTGCGCACATTCGCAGGCGTTGGCGCAGTGTCAGGGATGGCTGAACCAGCATTATCCCAATATCATGAGGCAGGCTGTTGCTTCCAATGCCGAAGCCGCACGTCTGGCGGCTGAAAATCAAGAAGTGGCAGCGATTGCGGGCGAAATCGCATCCCGTCATTATGGCTTGCAGGTAGTGAGTGCCCACATTCAGGACGATCCACAAAACCGTACCCGTTTTGCCGTTATCGGACGTAAGGAAACCGAGTCAAGCGGCAGGGACCAGACCTCACTTGTCCTGTCTGTGCAAAACAAGGCAGGCGCTGTTTACAAAATGCTGGCTCCCCTCGAGAAGTTCGGTGTTTCCATGACACGGTTTGAATCAAGACCGGCCAGGACGGGAAGTTGGGAATATTACTTTTTTGTGGACATCGAAGGCCACGTCAGGGAAGAAAAAATACAGCTCGCGCTGGCAGAGCTGAAAGATCAGGTCGCTTATTTCAAGGTTTTGGGTTCTTACCCTATTTAAATTAGTTCATTGAATTGGAAATATCATGTCAGATCAGTTTGCACCGGAATATATTCGTGCCATCGCTCCATATCAGGCAGGCAAGCCTATTTCTGAAGTTGCCCGTGAATTCGGACTCGACGAAAATAAAATCATCAAACTGGCATCCAACGAAAATCCGCTTGGTATGCCGGACTCCGCAAAAAAGGCGATTGCCAATGAAGTTGGTGAGACAGGCCGTTATCCGGATGCCAACGGTTTTGCACTGAAAAAAGTCATTGGTGAGCGTTACGGTATTGCGCAGGACTGGATCACGCTGGGAAATGGCAGCAACGATATCATTGAACTGGCGGCCAGAACGTTTGTGCAGCAAGGCCAGTCTATCGTTTTTTCCGAATATTCCTTTCTCGTTTATGCACTGGTAGCCAAAGCGATCGGCGCGAAAGGCATTCAGGTGCCATCAAAAGATTATGGACATGATCTTGACGCGATGTTAAAGGCCATCACACCTGATACCCGTCTTGTTTTTCTCGCCAATCCGAACAATCCGACTGGCACTTTCCTGCAGCCTGCAGACATAGAGGCATTTCTTGGCAAAGTGCCATCTGATGTCGTGGTTGTAATCGACGAAGCTTATAATGAATATCTGGATTCTTCGATCCAGTACGATTCCACGGACTGGGTAAAAAAATATCCCAATCTCCTCGTTTCCCGGACATTTTCGAAAGCATATGGCCTTGCAGGCTTGCGCGTCGGGTTCGGACTGGCGCATCCGGAATTGACCGGTCTGCTCAACCGGGTCAGACAGCCGTTTAACGTGAATGCGCTGGCGCAGGCCGCTGCAGTGGCTGCGTTAAACGATCAGGAATTTCTAAGGAAAAGTGCCAAGATCAATGCGGATGGTTATCGTTATCTGACGCAATCGTTTGAGGAAATGGGACTGGAATATGTTCCGTCTCATGGCAATTTCGTTCTGGTCAAGGTCGGTAATGATGAGGGTGCCGGTTCCCGCGTCAACCTGGCGCTTCTGAAAAAAGGCATTATTGTCCGGCCGGTGAATGCTTATGGGTTGCCGAAGTGGCTTCGCATATCGATCGGTTTGCCTGAAGAAAATCAGGCGTTCATTAGTGCACTTAAAGAAGTATTGGCGTAATTCGTGACTCCATTCAAAAAAATTGTTATCTGCGGTGTCGGACTGATCGGCGGCTCATTTGCGCTTGCGCTGAAGAAATCTGGCTACAAGGGAAAGATTCTCGGGCTTGAAAGAAGCACTGATGTGCTCGAACGCGCACATGCTTTGGGAATCGTCGATGAGGTCGGCCTGTCGCTGGAAGACACATTGAAAGATGCCGATCTGGTGGTGTTGTCGGTTCCTGTTGCCCAGACAGGCAATGTGCTGAAAATGATTCTGCCTTATTGGCATGACGGATTGATCGTTTCGGATACCGGTAGCACCAAAACCGATGTCGTTGGCATGGCACGCGAGATACTTGGTGAAAAGATCGCACGTTTCATACCGGCACATCCGATTGCAGGCAGGGAGACAAATGGTCCTGAGGCGGCTATAGATGATTTGTTTGTCGGAAAGAAAACCGTCATTGCCGCGTTGCCAGAAAACAGCCGTAACGATGTGGAGAGAATCGCCGATATCTGGGAAAGATGCGGAGCCATTATCCATCACTTGAGTCCGGAAAACCACGATACGGTTTTTGCGACGGTCAGTCATATGCCTCATTTGCTGGCGTACGGATTGGTGGATTACGTTGCCAGCCATCCAAAATCAGATCTGTTCTTCCAGTATGCGGCAAGTGGTTTTCGTGATTTCACCCGTATCGCCGGTTCTTCGCCGGAAATGTGGCGTGACATCACCCTGGCCAACCGTAAGCAATTGCTCGTTGAGCTGGACGCGTATTTGGAAGAAATCAAACTGATTCGCGAACTGGTCGAAAAGGCTGATGGGAACGGGCTCGAGAAAATATATTCGAACGCGCAAGAGGCCAGAATGAACTGGCTTAACGCGATAGAAAACCCTGAAAAAAAGAAATCTGACTGATGGCTGACTTTCCAAAATATATCGATCTTCATCCGGTAAAACATATCAGCGGAACGGTGCGTCTGCCCGGATCGAAAAGCATTTCCAACAGGACTTTGCTTCTGTCGGCGCTTGCCGATGGAAAAACGACGATCAAAGACCTCCTTTTTTCCGACGATACGCAAGTGATGCTTGCGGCGTTGAAATCGCTTGGAATCAAATGGGATGAAACCGGCATCGCCAATGAATATGAAGTGACAGGTGCAAACGGTCAATTACCGCGCAAAGAAGCCGAT
>JAEYIG010000131.1 GCA_023409175.1 Pseudomonadota bacterium | reverse complement strand
GTTTTGAAGAAAGCGTTATTTTGCCAAGACAGTCTTTAACCCGATCCTTGTCATTAATATGAGTGTCGGCAATAGCAGTCATGCCAATGATGGCATTCATCGGAGTGCGGATATCATGACTCATACGGGAAAGGAATTCCGATTTTGAACGGTTGGCCTTTTCAGCGGCATCCAGAGCATGGCGTAACATCAGAGACCGTTCTTCCAGCTGTTTTTGCAATACACGCTGTTCGGTAATATCAGTAATGTCAATGTATATCGCCAGGTAAACAGGATTAGCGTTAATCCAGTCGATACAATCGGCGTTAACATGCAACCAGAGATTCCTGCCGGTTTTATCTGTAACGGGTAAAGTAAACTGAACGCGATTGCCTTTGCGCATATCATCAAAATGTTTCAGATAAACGTTGCGGACGTTTTCCGAGCCGGCATTTGAAAGGCCGAAAACAAAGGCATCCTCATCGTTTCTGTCGAAAAAATCCCTGAAGCGTTCATTGGCACCCAGAAACTTGAAACCGTCTTCATTTACCTGAAAACGCACGACAAAGCCCGGTAAGTTGTCGTAAGTGACAGATTGTTCCTTTTGTATCCTGACCAGATCGTCAATGTCGGTCATCACATTATATGAAACCTGAAAACCATTGACATATTCGTCAGAAAAGACATTTGACATGTTAATCCAGATGCGTGACCCGTCCTTCCTGTGCATTGGCGTCACAAAATTGTATCCGGATAACCCTTTTTCGAGTGTTCCCTTCACTGTTGCGACAAGGCGTTTCCATTCTTCAGGATAGCTGGCGTAATAAAGATCCGGACGGTTATGGAAGGTCGCCTCATACTCTTCTTTCGGCCATCCAATCATCTGGTAATAGTAATCGTTGGCCCAGACAAGCGTGAAGTGTTCGTCAAGAAGATGTTTGCTCACACTGACACCCAATAGTCGCATCAGTGCGTTGTATTCATAATCGGCTGCAGGCGGTGCGACGACTATTCCCGTTTTTTTATCTTCGATTTCATTCATGAGTCGACATGGCCTTTACCTTATAAGGCAGCCAATGTTTCAATTGGGAAACAAAATACCTTTATCATATTATCACAGTTTATTTTGTTTGATGGATAGTTGATGAAACAGTGCAGAGTAAAGTGCTGGGAAGCCGTACCGTGGTTTTTAAGGTTGTCTTCAATGGATTTTTGCGCAAATGGTGGCATACTGAAACCTTCACATTTTGCGGAAAAAGAGGTCATTGCCGGATGGACAGGAACAGGTATGCTCTCCTATATGGATATCTGCTGGCGAGAATTCATTTCGGCTTCTATCCAAAAGGTTCGGCTCTTCCCTCCATTTACCGGTTGAGCGATATGTTCGGCGTGTCGACCATAACGTGTCGGGGAGCCATCCAGCGGCTGAAAGATGAGGGTTATGTCGACATTTCTCAGGGCAAACGAACGATCGTGATATTTGATGCTGCAGAAGCAGAAGAAATTCCGGATGACATTTTTGCGGCAAAAGAAACCCTTCAGGATCTGTTCCAGAGCCTCTATCTATTGGTGCCATGTATCTTTTACCAGAGTTACCACCTGTCAAGTGATACGGAACTGGCAGAACTGAACCGGATTCTGGAGCGTTTCGACGAAGTATGGGATGAACCGATAATTCATTATCTGTTTTATCTCGTCAGCCGATTGGACAATCCTCTTTTGAACGACCTTTATGCGGATACGCTGCTTTATTCGTATCCTGCCCATGTCTTGCGTTTTTCCCATGAAGAGAAATGGGAAAAAACATATGAAAGACTTCGTCAGAATTTGCAACTCAATCATGACTTGCGACGAATGGGAGAAAACACGGCGCTTTGGAACGCGCTTCATGTAAGTTTTATTGATTACGATCCGGATTATGCCAACGCAGAGCGCACGGAACCACCGGAAAAGCCTTATGTATGGGGAAAAGCGGTGATTGGCAGTTCCATCGCAACAGGATTGCTTTACCGGATTTACTGCGGACTTTATCCTTCCGGAACTTTTTTGCCTTCCCTGAAAACACTCTCGGCCGAATTTTCTGCCGCACCGATCACCATGCGGCGCGCGATTTCCCTGTTGAACAAATTGTGCGTGACAGAGTCCATTAATGGAAAAGGGACACGTGTTCTTTTCGCCGATGAGGGGAAACAGAAAATAAATTGGTTCGACGCTTCTGTTCGTAAAAGCATTCTGACTTATTTTTACACGCTTCATATTTTTGCCATCACTTGCCGGTCGGTTGCAAAAGCCATCTTTCCACGAATTGACAGGCAGCATCTGCAAAAAGCGAGAGAGGAAATTCTTTTTGCAAAGGAATCCGGACATGCAGATGCAGTACCCGGAATTTGCCTCCGGATGCTGATTGACCACAGTCATCTTTCAGCTATCAGTAACATATACTCCCGGCTTTTGTATCAGTTGTTATTGGGATATCCGCTTGTTTTTATGGAACCAAGAGTGCAACTGGACACGTATGTCGATTCGGTTGTCCTCGGTCTTGAATCAGGCAGCGGAAAAATATTCGGGGAGGGACTCGAAGAGATCTTTTTCGCCATATTTGCCTCTTCGAAAAAGAAAATCCTTTCAGTCGGTATCAGTGAGGTAAAGGATATTGAACTTGAATCATTGCCACAATAATTCCTTTTCTGATTTTCTTATCAGTGACCGAAAAGCCACCTGAAGCAGGGCTCCCTCATTTTCGGGTTCTGCGTGAGCCGGTTACTTCCAGCTTTTTCTGCCCAAATATCAGTTTCCACAAAGAAACAAAATCCAGGAAAAATGATATGATTTCCAGTTGTTTAATCTGAATTTTCAATTTGTTTAAGAAGCCCGGAAGATATTCCGTTGTGCACAGCAATCGGGTTTGTTTTTTTGTTGAAAACGAGGGTTGGGGAAATTGATTTCAACGGCCAATTAACACGAATAATATTTGAAATGGTTCCTGCCACGATTGCCTGCCATGGACAATCTGTCGCATGTCTTGAATCAATCAGCCTTTGTGGCTTCGCGGTTTGAGAGATCATAGGGGGAGAGTCCGATGGATATGATGCTTGAGCAGAAAACTGATCACGATTTTTTGCAGGAAGTGCTGTCAGAAAGCACGGGGGATTATTATTTTGTCGGTAATCTCGAAGAGGATACTTTTTCAGTCAGCCAGAATATGGCAGACGATTTCGGTTTTCCGGACAAACGGGTGGTTGGGCTTTTGCCGATATGGATGAACCTGATTGAGCCAGAGGATCGGGAAAGATATCTCCATGCCGCAAATGACATAATCACCGGCCGGAAAGACCGCCTGAATGAAGAGTATCAGGTCCGCCTCAAAAATGGTGAGCTGATCTGGATTCATGAAGTCATCCGTGTCAAACGGAAGGAAAATGCAGGCAAACCGGAAAGTGTTGTCGGAATTGCCCGGAAAGTGGAAAACGGCGGGAAGGTAGACCTGGTGACCGGTTTGTATACTCATGAAAAATATATGGATCGGGTCAGAATGCTGGAAAACAGCCGTCCCGTCGGCATCATGCTTTTAGGGATAGACGACTTCACCAGTATCAATACCCTGAACAATCACAGTTTTGGCGACCTGGTCCTGCGTCATGTGGCGCAGGACATACGGAACATGCTTCCTGAATCGGCATTGATCTGCCGGTTCGACGGCGACCAGTTCATCATTGTTTACCCGGACGCGAATCATGAAAAACTCGAACGTTTTTACGAAACCGTTCAGGCTTATACGGATAAGGTCCACAAGAAAAACGGAGTCCATTACCAGTTTACGATTTCGGCAGGAGCCGTCTTGCATCCTGAGGAAAGGGGACTCGGGGATGACTTGTTGAAATGTGCTTCAGTTGCCCTCAAAAAAGCCAAACTGAATGGGAAGGACAAGTGTGTTTTTTATTCAGCCGGGATGCTCAGCCTGCAACTCGATGAACAAAGAAAGATCCAGATTCTTGGCGAAAGCATCCGTTCAGGATTTACGGGCTTTTCCCTCGTTTTCCAACCCGTTAATGATGCCAGCACATTGAAGGTATGTGGCGCTGAAGCGTTGCTGCGTTTCGAAAATGAAGCGTGTGGCGCATTAAGCCCGGCTGAATTCATTCCCATTCTTGAATCGTCCAACCAGATTATCCCTGTCGGACGCTGGGTTTTGGAACAGGCGATAGCGGCATGCAAGAAATGGACAGTATTCATTCCTGACTTTGTCATGCAGGTCAATGTTTCCTATTTGCAGTTGAGGGACAAGTTTTTCTGCACGCGGCTCGAGGCTCTTCTGAATGAAAACAGGCTTTCACCAAAACATATCGTTCTTGAACTGACGGAAAGTTATTTCATTACCGACAGCGACAGAATCAACGATACATTGAAGCAGTTGAAACAGCTGGACATCCGGCTGGCGATGGACGATTTCGGGACCGGTTATTCTTCATTGGGCCGATTGACCGATTTCGATGTCGATATCGTCAAAATCGACCGGCTTTTTGTCAAATCATCCAACAGTGATCGTTACAACCGTGACTTTATCGAATCCGTTATCCGGTTGTGCCATAACGTCGGCTTGAAAGTCTGTATTGAAGGGGTCGAAACAGGCGTTGAGCTCGATATGGTCAATCGTCTGTATGCCGATACGATCCAGGGTTTCTATGTTTCAAAACCGGTTTCGGAAAAAGAGTTTTTCAATTCATTTGTCGCACT
>JAEYIG010000127.1 GCA_023409175.1 Pseudomonadota bacterium | reverse complement strand
GCCGAACAGCCAAGAATGCTTGATGTGCCTGGAGCGGATTTGCAGGGTGTTCATTATGCGATGGAATATCTGTGCGCACAGAACCGCAAGGATGCCGGTGAACGTGGAAAAAACCGTCTCTCGGCAGAAGGCAAACGGGTCGTTATCATTGGCGGTGGCGATACCGGTTCGGATTGTGTCGGGATAGCCAACCGTCAGGGAGCTGCAAGTATCCTGCAAATCGACCGTAATGCGAAGTTGCCTGATGCCATCGACAAATCCCTGGTCTGGCCTTACTGGCCGAAACAGTTCACGGTTTCTTCTTCTCAGGAAGAGGGTTGCGTGCGGGATTTCAGAATCCAGACCAAAAGGATCGAGGGAAAACGTGGCAAGGTCGACAAAATCATTGCCTGCCGCGTCAATTCGGTTGGGGGCCGTTATGTAGAGGAACCGGCAAGCGAGTTTTCGATTGAAGTGGACATGGTATTGCTGGCAATGGGTTTTGCGGGGCCAGCCAAGGAAATACTCGATTCATTTGGCGTGCAGAAAGATATGGCGGGTAACGCGATGGCTGCGACGGATGGCGAAAACCGCTACATGACTTCTGTCGAAAAGGTCTTCGCTGCGGGCGATACCCGTCGGGGCCAGTCTCTGGTTGTCTGGGCATTGCACGAGGGCAGGGAATGTGCTGAAGCCGTCGATCGTTTTCTGGCGAAACGGTTGAATTAACAATCTGATACAAAAATTGTATTCAATGTCGTCAATTCTTGATGGCGGTTTGTTATATTGTGCCTGTTAAGGTAGTATCATTGCTGACAATTAAAAATGGTGTCATCGGGTCTGACATCCATTAAAATATTTCCATTAATATTCAATTCATATCATTATGAAAATCCAGGGCAGCATAGTTGCATTAGTCACTCCAATGAAAGCCGATGGCAGCGTCGATCTCGACAGTATGCGTCGCCTGATGGACTGGCAGATTGCAGAGGGTACGGACGCTTTCGTCATTGTCGGAACGACTGGTGAATCACCTACGGTCAATGTCGATGAACACGCAGAACTGATTCGGGTTGCCGTTGAACATTCCGGCAAGCGTGTTCCTATCATTGCGGGTGCGGGCGGCAATTCGACAGCGGAAGCGATTGTTCTGACACGCTATTCCAAAATGGCCGGTGCAGATGCGACTTTGCAGGTTGTCCCCTACTACAACAAACCGACTCAGGAAGGCATGTTCCAGCATTTCAAGAGCATTGCCGAAGCGGTCGATTTGCCTGTGATCCTCTATAACGTGCCAGGCAGAACGGTTGCGGATATGTCCAATGAGACGATCGTAAGATTGTCAAAGGTAAAAAATATCATTGGCGTAAAGGATGCCACCGGCAATATTGCCCGTGGTATTGATCTGCTACGCCAGATACCTGACGGTTTCTCGGTATTCTCCGGTGATGATTCAACGGCAATCGCGCTGATGTTATGTGGTGCAAAGGGCAATATTTCGGTTGTCGCCAACGTCGCCCCGAAAAATATGCACCTGATGTGTGCCGCTGCGATCAAGGGCGATATTGAAACAGCGCGCAAGCTGAACAATCTCATGTTGCCTTTGAGCCAGCAACTCTTCATCGAACCCAACCCGATTCCTGTCAAATGGGCCATGAAAGAAATGGGTATTATTCCTGAAGGAATCAGGTTGCCTCTGGTAACCCTTTCCGAAATGTATCAGGATGGCGTTCGCAAGGCTTTGAAAGAAAGTGGCGTGCTTGCCTGAATGACTCAGGACAGCCAATCAATCAGTGATGGATTGTGTTTCCATATTTAATGGATGACGGGAAGTTAACACTTATGGTTTTGAATAAAAAAGTTGGTTCTGTTTTATTGGGATCGTTGACAGTCATAAGCTTGACGTCCTGTAGTTCAATTGACAGTCTGCTGGAAGCGGATCGTATCGATTACAAGAGTGAAACCCCGAAAACCCCGGGACAAAGACTTGAAATTCCACCTGACCTGACACAATTGCAGAGGGACAACCGGTATTCCATTCCGGAAACGTCTTCTTCAGGGATAGTGACGGCTTCAGGTTATAACCAGAAACAGCAGGAAGCGAAGCCGGCTTTGGCAGGCACGCCGGGAGTTGTCGCGCCTAAGGAGGCAACGGACATCCGTATTGAAAAGCACGGCAGCCAGCGCTGGCTCGTCGTCAATCGGCCGCCTGAAGTGCTGTGGCCACAGATCAAGGAATTCTGGCAGGACAGCGGTTTCATGATCAACGTCGATTCCCCGGATACCGGAATCATGGAAACGGACTGGGCGGAAAACCGGGCAAAGATCCCTCAGGATTTTATCCGTCGTACTTTGGGTAAGGTACTGGATTCGCTGTATTCGACAGGTGAACGCGATAAATTCAGAACACGACTTGAACGGAACGCCGACGGCACAACCGATATTTATATCAGTCATCGTGGCGCCCAGGAAGAACTGGTTGGTGCGAACCAGGATTCGACTGTCTGGACAGCCCGTCCATCCGATCCTGAACTGGAAGCGGAATTCCTGTCCCGCCTGATGGTTCAGTTAAGCGACATTAACCAGAAGGAAAAGGTCAAGGCAAAAGCGCTTGCTGAAAGCAAGACCATTGTGTTGGCTCCAAAAGCGACTCTTGTTAAAGGAAACGATACATCCAAGGTAGTCGTGGACGAACCGTTTGACCGGGTATGGCGCCGTGTCGGGCTGGCTCTCGATCGTGTCGGCTTTACGGTTGAGGACCGTGACCGTTCGAAAGGACTTTATTATGTCCGTTACGTCGATCAGGACAAGGATGCCAAGAATACGCCTGAAAAACAAAAAGGCTTTTTCGACAGGATGTTTACTTTCTCTGAAAAAGAGAAAATTGCCCAGAAGTTCCAGATTGCTGTCAGGGAGTTTGACGGCAAGTGCGATATCGTTGTCTTGAATGACAAGGGACAGCCGGAAACGACATCGACAGGCAAGAAGATTGTAAACCTGT
Organism: Pseudomonadota bacterium; assembly: GCA_023409175.1. GTDB lineage: Bacteria > Pseudomonadota > Gammaproteobacteria > Burkholderiales > Burkholderiaceae_D > Oxalobacter. The sequence continues at coordinate 1,326 of JAEYIG010000127.1, read as the reverse complement.
TGTATGAGCAGTTGCGCTAGGCTTTTTTGAGAGACCAACAGTCTTGAGATTCACAAGTTTGGGCAGTGGCAGCAAGGGCAATTCCTTGCTCGTATCCACTGAAGACGGCCTGACGTCCACTACCGTCATGATGGACTGTGGTTTTGGCATCCGAGAGATAACGCGGCGACTGAAACGGGCTGGCTGTGAACCGGCTGACCTGTCCGCCATCATCGTGACCCACGAACACAGCGATCATGCCGGAAGTGCGCTGACTCTGGCAAAACGCTATCGCATACCTCTCTGGATGAGTTACGGGACGTTTCAATCACTTGGAAAAGATTTTTCCGGGATTGAACTCAATTTCTGCCGGGACGGCGACTCCTTTTCCGTAAATGATTTTCAGGTTAACGCTTTCACGGTTTCCCATGATGCACGTGAACCGCTGCAGTTTTCTGTTAATGATGGCAGGGTCAAGTTTGGCATGCTGACGGATACAGGGCAGGTAACGCCGCATATTTCATCTGCATTGGAAGGGTGTGATGCTCTCATGATTGAATGTAACTATGATGAGCAAATGCTGGAAAAGTCAGCTTATCCTTATTATCTGAAAAAACGTATCAGCAGTATTTACGGGCATTTGTCCAATTATTGTGCGGCCGAATTCTTGAATCAGCTCGACCTTTCACGGTTAAAAACCATTATCGGAGCGCACTTAAGCCAGAATAACAATTTGCCTGAACTGGCAAAGGCATCTATTGATGCGGTAGTCGGGGAGAATACGATAGACGTTGCGATTGCAACTCAGGAGGAGGGGTTCGGATGGATTGAACGGTCTGGTGGAATTTGATTGGCCCGTTGGAATTATCCTTTTCTGGACAACAAAAAAGCCGATCCGAAGATCGGCTTTTTTTGCGGAGCAAGAATTATTTCTTAGCAGCGTCTTTAGCAGCAGCAGCGGCGTCTTTAGCAGCGCCGGCAGCGTCTTTAGCTGCGTCTTTTGCGGAAGCAGCAGCGTCTTTAGCTGCGTCTTTAGCGACAGCAGCGTCTTTAGCAGCAGGAGCAGCAGCGTCTTTAGCTGGAGCAGCAGGAGCAGCAGCTGGAGTTGCTTCAGCAGGTTTTTTTTCAGCTGGTTTTTCGCCAACTTTACATGCGGTCAGAGCCAGAGCCATCAGGCCAACGAGCAATAAAGACTTTTTCATTTGTAATCCTTAATTAAATATAGGTTATTACCGGTAATTAAAATACTACATGAATAGAGTGTTACCGAAAACTTGTGTTACGCAACGACAACTCTCTAATAGCGCAGATTATAGCCACTTTTTCCGGATGTAGTCGCTGCTTTTT
>JAEYIG010000113.1 GCA_023409175.1 Pseudomonadota bacterium | reverse complement strand
TTGCCGACGTCAGCCATTACGTCAAACCCAATGAACCGATTGATTCGGATGCCTTGTTAAGGGCGACTTCAGTCTATTTCCCGCGTCGGGTCATCCCGATGTTGCCGGAAAAACTGTCGAATGGCCTGTGTTCCCTGAATCCGGGTGTCGACCGGCTGGTGCTGGTATGCGACGCCCTGGTTTATCCGAACGGTCAGGTGGAGGCTTACCAGTTTTATCCGGCCGTCATGCATTCGGCAGCACGCCTGACCTATACGGAAGTGGCTGCGATCCTGAAGAGCCAGAAGGGGCCGGAAGCCATCGTTTATTCGAGCCTTGTCCCGCACCTGCTAAATCTTTATGGCCTCTACAAGGTATTGGCGAAAGCACGCGAAGAACGCGGAGCGATTGATTTTGAAACAGTCGAAACGTATATCGTCTGCAATGCGGCCGGAAAGATCGAGAAAATCCTGCCACGTGTCCGCAATGATGCACACAAGCTGATCGAGGAATGCATGCTGGTCGCCAACGTTTGCGCGGCCGATTTCATTACGACGCACCATCATCCTGGCACCTATCGCGTCCATGCGCAGCCGAACGAGCAGAAGCTGGAACAGGTCAGGTCGTTCCTGGCGCAACTGGGGCTGTCCCTGACCGGAGGCGATTCCCCGCAACCGTCGGATTATGCCGCATTGATCAAGCAGATCGAAGGGCGACAGGATGCGCCGTTGCTGCAGACGATGTTGCTCCGTTCGATGCAGCAGGCGATGTACAGTCCGGACAATATCGGCCATTTCGGCCTGTCCTATGGAGCCTATACCCACTTTACCAGCCCGATCCGGCGTTATCCCGATTTGCTGACCCATCGGGTCATCAAGGCGCTTTTGCTCGGCAAGCGTTATGTCCCGAGCGGGATCGACAAGCGTTTGCTGAATACGAATGTCCCGAGCTCGATCCGCAAACAGTTGCTCTCGAAGGAAAAAGGAAAAGGCAACAGGAAGGAAAGTGCGGAAGAGGCCATCTGGGCAGCGCTAGGCCTGCATTGTTCCGCCAATGAACGGCGGGCAGACGACGCTTCACGTGACGTCGAGGCATGGCTGAAGTGTTACTTCATCCGCGACAAGTTGGGTGAACATTTCACCGGAACCATTTCGGGCGTGACGGGCTTCGGCATCTTCGTCCAGCTGGATGACCTGTTCATTGAAGGGCTGGTGCATATTGGCGAACTGGGGCCGGATTACTACCATTTCGATGAAGTGCGTCACGAATTGAAGGGCGAAAATTCCGGTGTCCGCTACCAGCTGACGGATCGCGTGGTCGTTCAGGTCAGCCGGGTCGACATGGATGCACGCCAGATCGACTTGCGCCTGATTGACGGGCCGTTCAGGGCATCCGACAAGAAGGATGGGGAAGGCGTGAAAACCGATCCTGCCCAACACGTCATTTTCGACCGGTACAAGAAACGGAATGTCGCGACGCTGACCGACAAGGATGCGCAGGTTGAGGGACGTCCGACACCAAGAAGAAGGAAATCCCGCTAGGGTTTTATTGCAGAGTTTGCAGAAAGAAAAAATGAAAAACAAAGTTATTTTCGGTTTTCACGCCGTTACGTCGCGCCTGCGTCACGAGGCTTCATCCGTTGAGGAAATTTATGTCGATGCGGAGCGGTCCGACCGCCGTATGCAGGATCTGCTCAAGGTCGCCAAGGCAGCCGATGTCAGGATCATTCAGGCCGACAGCGCCCGTCTGGACAAGATGGTCGGAACACGCAGGCATCAGGGCGTTGTCGCGATGGCCGCGCCGGTTTCGCTGGCACGCAACCTTGATGAACTGCTGGACGCCATTGAAGGGGCGCCTTTGCTGCTCGTCCTGGACGGCATTACCGACCCGCACAATCTGGGCGCCTGCCTGCGTGTGGCTGACAGCGTCGGCGCACATGCCGTGATCGCACCGAAAGACCGGGCTGTCGGCATCAATGCCACCGTGCAAAAGGTGGCGAGTGGCGCGGCTGAAACCGTTCCTTACATCACGGTCACGAATCTGGCGAGAACGCTCCGGCAGCTGCAGGAACGTGATATCTGGGTCGTCGGCACGACGGACGATGCAGAAGAAAGCCTGTACGAACCCGATTATACGGGTGGCGTGGCGTTTGTGATGGGTTCGGAAGGGGAAGGCATCCGTCGCCTCACGCGCGAAAACTGCGATGAACTGGTTGCCATTCCGATGTTCGGTTCCGTCGAAAGCCTGAACATTTCCGTGGCATCGGGCATTTGCCTGTATGAAGCCCGCCGGCAGCGCATCATGAAGATGCGCCAGGACTAAATGGTCGTGCAGAATTTTGCCGAAACGGTTATTATCTGGCTCTTTTGTTAATTATCTGTCATACACATGTTCCGCCATCTTCGTGAAGATATCAAAAGTATCATCCAACGTGATCCTGCAGCCCGAAATACCTGGGAGGTCATTACCTGTTACCCGGGGTTTCAGGCCATTCTGGTTCACAGGATGGCACACTGGTGCTGGAAGCATGGCCTGAAATGGCTGGCAAGGTTCATTTCGCATCTGGCACGTATCCTGACAGGCATTGAAATCCATCCGGGAGCGGTTATCGGCCGCAGGGTGTTCATCGACCACGGCATGGGTGTCGTGATCGGCGAAACGGCCGAAGTCGGCGACGATTGCACGATTTATCAGGAAGTGACCCTGGGCGGCACGTCGCTTGCCAAGGGCAAGAAACGTCACCCGACGCTGGGCAAAGGCGTCATTATCGGCGCGGGGGCCAAGGTGCTGGGCAGTTTCACCGTCGGTGAAATGGCCAAGGTCGGCTCCAACGCCGTGGTGGTCAAGGAAGTCCCGCCCGGTGCCACTGCCGTCGGCAATCCTGCCCGCATCATCCAAAAGGAAGAGAACAAGACTGAAAACGATGCGGCAAGTGTCCTGTTTTCCTCTTACGGCATCACGCCGAACGGGGATGATCCCCTTATCAAAGCCCTCCGGGGACTTATCAACAATGCGGCAGCGCAGGAACATCAGCTGAAGAACATCATTTCCGCCCTTGAGGCTGCCGATATCAAGCTTGAATCGGTGCCTGAAGAGGAAAAAGTCAGTCCGGAACAGTTGAACAAGCTCGTCGAATAAGGCAGATTGTCGTTTAAACATTCTTTTTCCGCAGCCGGTTTGCGTTATGTGCAAACCGGCTGTTTATTTATTGGCGGATTTTATTTAATATGGGTCGGAAAACTCGGCAGTTGCTTATGCCAGGACTATCGGCAGAACCGATCATGTCACGAGGAGAATGACTGTGGAAAATCCCCTGAAGCGTTTAAGTCCCATCTGGCGGAATGCCTTCGTCAAATGGTTCCAGATCGTTTTCCTGGTATTTCTGGTGATCTACAGTGTTACGGGATTCTTTATTGTCCCAAAACTGATCAATAGCAAGGCACAGGAATTCGTTGCCGAAAAATTCCAGCGCAAGCTCAGTTTCACGAAAGTCTCTTTCAATCCCTATACCCTTACCGCCGATTTCGAGGGAATGCAGCTTTCCGATCATGGCTCGGATGACGGTTTCGCTTCTTTCGATCACCTCACGGTCGACCTTTCCGCAGAATCCTGGTTCCGTCTGGCTCCAGTCGTGGAAAAGCTCACGCTGACAAACCCGAAAGTCCATCTGGCCCGGATGGAAGACAACCGCTATAACATCGACGATTTCGTCGCTTTTGCGATGGAACCGAAGGAAGACGAGTCTCCGGCCCGCTTTTCCGTCAACAATATTCAGGTTAAAAACGGGCTGATCGAGTTCGACGACATGCCGAAAGACAAACGGCATTTCGTCGATGAGCTGAACCTGACCATTCCGTTCATTTCGTCCCTGCCGTCGCAGGTCGACATATTCGTCGATCTGGCGATGTCTGCGAAGGTCAATAATGAGAAGATCGAAATTTCCGGCAAGGCTCGGCCGTTTTTCAGGGACAGGGACGGCACGGTCAATCTCAAGCTGGACAGTATCGATCTCGTTTCGTATGTCGGCTATCTGCCGTTCAAGCCGGGCTTCAAACTGAAAGACGGCAAACTGTCCACGGATCTGGATATCGGCTTCGTCAAACCCGAAGAAGGAAAGATGGGACTGTCTGTCGAGGGGAAAATCACGCTGGCGGCGTTCCAGCTGGCGGAACTGAACGGCGCCGATTTGCTGAAGTTGCCGGAAGTGGATGTCAATATCG
>JAEYIG010000079.1 GCA_023409175.1 Pseudomonadota bacterium | reverse complement strand
ATGGAACGATATGGAATGACCGTCAGAAGCTGTAACGGTACCCTACGTTGACCTGTTTCTGGTCGAAACGGCTGCCTGCGGCATAGGTGGCGTCCATGAAAAGGTTGTGCCTGTCGTTGATCTTCATGTTGATGCCGATGCCGTTGTCCCACCAGCCACCTCCGAAGTCATACGATTCACGGTCGGCTCCGTTGAACGTATAGTTGGTCTTGCCGCTGAATTCACGGATGTAGCCGGTTTTCAGGTAGACGTCTATCGGGTTCTTGCCCTTGTTGATGCTGTAACCGGCGATGACGCTGACACGTCCCAGAGTCGAATCATAACTGCCGAGTTTCGTTTCAAGCCCGTTGGACGCATGGACTTTCGCGCTGTTCTGATGGGAATACGTCAACTGGGCCTGGGGTTCCAGATACCAGCCTTCGTCAGCTTTTTTCAGGTACAGGCGTTTCCCGGTTTCGACCCCGATGGAAAACCCTTTCGTGTTGCCGCTGCCGTCAACGGAAGCTCCTCCGCCGGTGACCGTGTTGAACTCGTTTTTCATATGCATGTACTTGACGAGCCCGTCCACATAAAACCCGTTGTCGTGCATGTACGTGCCATAGACGCCCAGGTGATACGACCTGACGTCGCCGGTGCCGACCGAATAATCGACGTCACCCTTGCTGGTGCCGGCTGCCGCCCCGACATAGAAGCGGCCATCCCTGTCATCTATGCGCTTGTCGATACCGATTTGCATGCCGCCGTATTTCATGTCCATGCCGCCCAGCCTGGAGTCGAAATGGTCGAGCGAGCCTCCGTACACCCTGCCCCAGACGTCACCGTCTTTGGCATTGCTTGCCCGGAGTTGTCCCATACGCTGCAGCAGGGTCTGGTTTTCGACGTAACCCAGCAGGTAGTTGATGTTCAACAGGTTGACGGAATTTTTGGCCGTATTGTTCATTTCGTCTGTTGCTGCCAATACCCAGTACTGGCTTGTCGAACGTGCCAGATCCTCTTCCCTGCCCAGCAGGTAGGAATAGGCGCCGACGTCGACACTGGCCTGTTCAACCCCTGTCCCTGCAGAGCCGCCGAGGGTAAACGTGGCGGTGCCACCGCTGCTGTCCTCGACGATCCTCAGCCTTTCCGATCCCAATGTCGAAACAGCGACATTACCGAGATTGGCATCGCGCACATAGACCTTGTGTGCCCCGCTTGAACTGTCGGTGATATGGATCATGTCGCCATTATTGACAGCCGCATTCCCATCCCGGGCAATATCCGAACGGACGTAGAAAGTCCCGTTTCCCGACAGGTTTGCGATGGTCAAATCCAGGCGGTTCCCTGAATTCGGATTGGCTGAATCCCCAAGGATGACCTCACTGCTTCCAGTGACATGCAGGTTTGTGAGGTTGGAGGAATCCAGCATCTGCCAGCGGCTGCGGTCGGAAAGGTTCAGGGAAATGGCGCCTCCGGCTGACGCGTCGGTACTCCCGGTATAAGTGGAAGATCCCGAAAGGTTGCCCGTAATGGTTCCTGTCGCGTCTGTCGTCATGTTGCCCGCCAGGGCCGACTGGTCTTTCATGTCGAGTGCAATCTGTCCGCCTGTCTGGGCAATCAGGTTGCCGGTTCCGGTGGCATTGCCGGTATAGTCCTGTCTGATGACGCCTGAATCGCTGGCGGTGGCGTTCCCGGTATTGGTGGTGGTATCGGCATAAGCGACCTGTACCAGGGAATCCGCATTGGTGGAAGTGACGTTCCCGACAAATTGGGACGCCCCTTTTGCGTTCAGGAGGATCTGCCCGGCCCTGTTGGAGACGACATCGCCCGTAATCCGGTAGATGCCGGAGGTTTCCGTCCCATCTGAAGTCTGTGATGCAATGACGGAACCGGTGCCGGTCGCCAGCATGGCATAACTGCCCTTGCTGGCGTCCACCGTCACGGAAGTGTCGCCTGCAAGGTCGATTTTACCGCCTTCAAAGGTACTCGTTACACAAGCCGGGTAACTTCCCCAGCCGCACAGTGTGGGACCAGACGTGATTTTCCCGTCTTCGGCCATCAGACCGTGCGCATTCTGTCCTGTTGTCGTGATGGTGGTATTGCCCAGCTGGATTTCACCGGTCTTGTTCGCATAGACGGCATAAGCCTTGTTGCCGGACGTTTCAATGACACTTCCGTTTCCCAGAGTCACTTTGGCAGAACCCGTTTTCGGCATGGATTCCGTTTCGCGGTCACGGTTGCCTGCATAGACTCCGTAACCGAGCCCTGCCGACGCGTTTTCACCGTTGGCGGACGTCACGATATGCGTATTCTCGCCCATGGTGATGACGTTGGCGCCATTCTGGAAGGTCAGGTTGGAACGCACCCCGATACCGCTTGTGGTGCGGATGTCGGCATCATTGCCGACGGTCAGAGTCGATGCCCCGGAAATGGCGAGGTTGATGCCGTCAGCGGAATAACCTGTCGTGACGATGGTCAGGCCATCACCGATCACCAGATTCGTGCTTCCGCGTTGCATGATGGCGTCCGCCTGCGAACCGGAAGTGGTGACGGTCAGTTTCCTGAGGGTGCCTCCCTGATTGTACAGGCCGTATCCACCGAGGGGTGCCGTTCCGGCCGCAGCCGTTGTCGTGACTTCGACTTCATCGTACTGTCCCGGATTGCCGCAATAATAGAGCGTGTTGTCAGTGGTGAGTTTGCCGGTTCCGGTAGGAACACAGTCTGCCAGCGCATTGCCGGACAGTCCGAAACCGATCCCGAACGCCATTGCCAGCTTGACGCACAAAACGACCGGACGAGTTTTTATTGGTTTTTTATTCATGCCTTACCTGCCCCCCTGTTTTTGTAAAACAAATAAAAAGAAGGTCTTTTAAAAGCGGTATCGTGATTCGACACACTGGTTTAAAAGGCCTTCCGGCGGTTAAAACTTCCAGGTAAAATCGGCAGGTTTTTTTGTAATATTGACTTTCAGTAACGATTTAAATACCCAAACATTTTCCCGACGATATACCTGAATATTAATAAAAGTTTCCTTTTGGAAAAACTCATTATTTATTAATCACTTAAATAGTATCATTAAATGTTTAAAATCAAAGTTCGCTCAAATTTATCTGGACAGGAATCGTAAAAAAGCAGTCTCTTTGCAAAATGTCAAAGCGAGCGGGACATGAATCGGGAAAGGACGAAATGGATGAGATATAAGTTACTGAAATTCAATGGAAATAAATTTCATATATAAAAAAGCCCCCCGTTTTTCCAGGGAACAATTTCCCCTCGGATCAGGGGAAAATAATATTTACAGATAAATGTTGTAATTTTGCATTTTTATTTATATTTATTTCCTGAAAGAAAATAAACATTCAAAATGAAAAGGATTTTTTCAATTCATCGGCATTTAAAATTGATGCATGGAAATGTTTTGGCGTCTGGATAAGCCAACATCCCCTTTCCTGAATCTTTTTATGGAAATTGATTTATTCTTTTAATGTCTTTCCAATGGCGACCAGTTTTTTCAAAGGAAATTAACCGGGTTCATTCAGGTTTTATTGATTCCGGAATGAATCCGGTATCGAAAGAGGTTTATAATACGGACACTGTGCGGCGGTAGCTCAATGGCAGAGCCGAAGCTTCCCAAGCTTAAGACGCGGGTTCGATTCCCGTCTGCCGCTCCATTTCCTCCCCTTTTTCTCCATTTCCACCAGTATTGTGGGCGACCCCTGCAGGGTTGTCTGCATGTCCATGAAAAACGGGAAAACAAGACTGGACGCGCCTGCTTCAGGTTGATAGAATCCAGCCTGTCTCTTTGGGGAGTAGCCTGCTTCGTTTTCATGAAGCGCTTATGTCAACATATTCAGCCGTCCTGGCTGT